>JANLFW010000015.1:0-33309 GCA_024653305.1 Candidatus Acetothermia bacterium
CCCTGAAGGCCGGATCCTTGATGAGTTTGCCATCCCCCATGCCCAGGAAGGCTTCGCCGAGTTCTTCACCCGAGTGGAACAGCGCCGCTGTGAGCGAGGTCTTCCTGTGGCGGTAGCGATGGAAGGTCTCACCGGGTACGGCCGCCCCTTGGACCGGATGATCCAGGAGCGAGGCTACCGGCTGGGAAGCGTCTCCAACCTGGAGCTCGCCCGGTTCAGGGAGGTCTTCCCTGGGCCGGCCAAGACCGACGCTTTGGACGCCCGCAAGATCCTGGAGCTCTTTCACCTCAAGGACCATCTCCCCTTGGCCAAGGACGTTCTCCAGGAGGCGCCCCGGGTTCCTGCGGAGAACGAGAAGCTTAGGGGAGTGGCAGAAGCGGGCCAAGTTCTCCCCGGAGGTGGAGTACGTGCTGATGACCGCTGTGGCCCGGCACATCGAGAAGGTTCCCCGGTCCAGGGCCTACTACGAGAAGAAGCGACGGGAAGGCAAGAAGCACAACCAGGCGATCCGGGCCACAGGGAGACATCTTGTGCGGGTCATGTGGTCGATGATGAAACAGGGACGGGACTACGAGCTAAGGGAGGCGATATGGCCCACTTGAACATCCGAGCGGGATGTTCAGACCAGAGCCTGACCCTCCCGATCCCCCACTACGCCGCGTTCAGCCTGACCATCGCCCGTCCGGTGGAGGGGAAGATCGGGTGGATCCACGCCCGGGAGAACGACAACGTGATCGTCTACGTGACGAAGCGTGGTTAAGCCCAAAATGGCAGAATAGGGGGCATCTGGGCGGACTCCACATCGCGTCGATCTCCTTAGATTCCAGGGTTCCACGGTCACTTCGGTGCCCCCTGGTCCTATGACCCTCCCACGCCGTTCCCGGACGAGATCGTCCCGAGGTGGCGTAAGACCGTGGAGGCTGCGCTGGCCCCGACGGACGCCCCCGTTGGCCCAAGGATCGGTACGCGTTTTGTGCTATGTCGGCCGAGCCGGGTATGAGCTGTGATTCGACAAGACCCGTACGACCGGGAGACGGACCACGGGAGGCACGCCGAGAAGCACGCGGAGTGGCTGGCCGACCCAAGCCACCGGGAGCCTGATCGGGAAGAGCCGGCTTACCGGCCGATCTTCTCCAGCGCCGTCTCCACGGACCACCCGCTGAACCCGGCGTCGTACTCCACCTTCCACCACACGAAGTTGTCGGCCTGTTTTGGCCCGTCCACCACCTTCCCCTGGCTTCCCACCGGGGCGTGGTCACGGTAGTTGACATGGCTGATCTCCGGGTATTGGGTGCCGGCATTCGTGCGCACGTTGACGTTTTGTGTGACCCGCACCCGGTCTCCGATGCGGAACTTTCCTGTGGCCACCGTCGCCGCGGTGCCCACCACGAGCTTCTGGGGCGGCCGGGGCTGTTGCTCCAAGATCGTCTCGACATCTTTCCACACGCTGAACTGGACCATGTAATCCCCGGCCTGGCGCACGGTGTGCGTCCAGCTCACGGTGGTTTGCTGGCCGGGGGCGAGGGGGGATGCGAGAGAAGTCTTGTACTCGTCCACCTTCGCGCCCATGGCGTCCCACACCACCGCCTTGGCGATGAAGGGCCGGGCCCGATTCCCGGTGTTGGTGAACGTGACGCTCAGGGTCACCGTCCCCCCGGCCTCCACCCGGGCCGGCTGGATGGGATCGCCGGGGGAAAACGCGTCGATCCGCGCCGCCACCCGCCCGCATCCGGCGAGCGCCATCAGGATGCCCAACGCCGGGAGTACTCCGGCCACCACCTTCCCCGCCGTCCGCAGTCCGCCCTTCACGCGATCGGACATGGCTCTCGTCCTCAACTCCTGCCCCCTTCGATCGGGACACCCGATGTCCAAGGTAATCCGCGTCACAGATATGGCCAGGCGGGCGCGGTCACAAGGTCACGCGGGCCCATGAAAGGTCGCGCAGGTCACCGCCGGGAGTGCCCCAAGGGCAGGTCCGTGTTGCGCTACTTTCCCGAGGATGGCGGCACAGCCTTGCCCGTCGTGCTGCCAAGGGCCTGCCTCAAGGAAGCCTCGCCCCGGTGGCGGAGAGCTGCCCGTGCTTGACCCCCTTCTGGGCGATCAGGGTGTCGGCCAGCGCTTGGATCGTGGGCCCGGGGCCGCGTACGGCGATGATCTCCAGGCAGTTCTCCTCGTCGAGGTGGATGTGCATCGCCGCGGCGACGAGGTCATGGTGATGGTGCTGGACCTCGGTCAGCCACGCCGTGAGCTCCCGCCGGTGATGCTCGTAGACCAGGGTGATCACCCCCACCACCTCCTGATCCTCCTCCCACTCCTGGCGCACAAGGGCATCCCGGACCAGGTCCCGAACCGCTTCCGAGCGGCTCCCATAGCCGCGCTTCCGGAGGAGGCGATCGAACTCCCGGAGGAGGACCTCCTCCATCGACACGCCAAAGCGGACCAGTTTCCCCATCGGCGTACTATGCCCGTTCGCGGGGCTCACGGGCAACCCGCCCGCCGTGGCGGGTCCCTCTTCCGGAGGATAAACTCGTGGGTATGGGTCAAGGGGGGGCATCGCGCGGCCGTCACCTATGGATAGGCTCATCATCCGTGGAGCGCGGGAACACAACCTGAAGGGCATCAACCTCGAGATCCCCCGGTGGAAGTTGGTCGTCATCACCGGGATCTCCGGATCGGGGAAGTCGTCCCTGGCGTTCGACACCATCTATGCCGAGGGCCAACGCCGGTACGTAGAGTCCCTGTCCGCCTACGCCCGCCAGTTCCTTGGGCTGATGCAGAAACCAGACGTGGACTTCATCGAGGGCCTGTCCCCGGCCATCTCCATTGACCAGAAGGCCCGCTCCCACAACCCGCGGTCCACGGTGGGAACCGTGACCGAGATCCACGACTACCTCCGGCTGCTGTTCGCCCGCATCGGCCGTCCCCACTGCCCGCAGTGCGGCCGGACCATCGAGCGCCAGACCGCCCAGCAGATCACGGACCAGGTCCTCTCGCTCCCCGAGGGGACGGCGGTCCAGATCATGGCCCCGGTGATCCGCGGCCGCAAAGGGGAGTACCGCCAGCTGTTCGAAGACCTGAAGCGGGAAGGGTTCGTGCGGGTGCGGGTGGACGGGGTCCTCCGGACGCTCTATGAGGCGATCGAGCTCGACCGCAACAAGCGGCACGACATCGAGATCGTCCTCGACCGGATCAAGGTCTCCGACCGTAAGCGCGGCCGCATCGCCGACTCCATCGAGACCGCCCTCCGCTACGGCCAGGGGCTGGTGCTCGTGGAGGTGGTGGGCCAGGGGGAGCGCCTCTACTCCGAGCACTTCGCGTGCCCGGAGTGCGGGATCAGCCTCCCCGAGATCGAGCCCCGGCTGTTCTCGTTCAACTCTCCATACGGGGCGTGCCCGGCCTGCGACGGCCTCGGGGTGCGGATGGTGGTGGACCCGGACCTGGTCATGGACCCCCGCCGCCCGCTCAGGGACGGGGGGTTCCTCCCGTGGGCGACCACGAAGTCTCGCTGGCTGTGGGCGATCCTGGACGGGGTGTGCCGGGCCTACGACATCGACCCCAACATCCCGGTAGGCCACCTTCCCAAGGACAAGCTCGACATTCTCCTCTACGGGGCGAAGGGGGAGCCGGTGGCGTTCACCTACACCACCACCTATGGCCGGACCCGGGTCTACCACCGCCCGTACGAGGGCCTCATCCCATCCCTGGAGCAGGCGTACCGGGATGCGACCTCGGACGAGGCCCGGGAGGAGGTAGCACAGTACATGTCGGCCCTGCCCTGCCCGGAGTGTCACGGGGCGCGTCTTCGGCCAGAGGCCCTCGCGGTGACCGTGGGCGAAAGGAACATCTGGCAAGTGGCCCAGCTTCCGGTGAAGGAGGCCCTCGCCTTCTTCACCGGCCTCGCCCTCACCGACCGGGAGGCGATGATCGCCCACCAGATCCTCAAGGAGATCAAGTCCCGCCTCCAGTTCCTGGTGGACGTGGGGCTCGATTACCTGTCCCTGGACCGGCCGGCGAACACCCTGGCCGGGGGGGAGGCCCAGCGGATCCGGCTCGCCACCCAGATCGGGTCCCAGCTCACCGGGGTCCTGTACGTGCTCGATGAGCCATCGGTGGGCCTCCACGCCCGGGACAACCTGAGGTTGCTCGCGACCCTGAAGCGGCTGCGGGATCTGGGGAACACGGTGATCGTCGTCGAGCACGACGAAGAGACGATGCGCGAGGCCGACTTCCTCGTCGACCTCGGCCCAGGGGCCGGGGTCCACGGGGGGTACGTGGTGGCCACCGGGACCCCGGACGAGGTGGCGGCGAACCCACGCTCCCTCACCGGCCAATACCTGGCCCGGGTGCGGCGGATCCCGATCCCCCCGGCACGGCGGCGGCCGGACGAACGGTGGCTGGTGGTCCGCGGGGCGCGGGAGCACAACCTGAAGGGGATCACCGTGCGGTTCCCGGTCGCTCTCTTCATCTGCATCACCGGCGTCTCCGGGTCCGGCAAGTCCACCCTGGCCGAGGAGGTCCTGTACCGGGGGCTGGCATGGCGCCTCGGGTACGTGGTGGGCAAGCCCGGAGCCCACGACGACATCGAGGGCGTACACCACTTCGATAAGGCCATCGAGATCGACCAGTCCCCGATCGGCCGCACCCCGCGCTCGAACCCGGCCACCTACACCAAGGCGTTCGACCCGATCCGGGACGTGTTCGCCGCCACAACCGAGGCGCGGATGCGCGGCTATGGGCCGGGGCGGTTCTCGTTCAACGTCCGCGGCGGGCGGTGCGAAGCTTGCCAGGGCCAGGGCCAGGTCAAGATCGAGATGCACTTCCTTCCCGACGTGTACGTGCCGTGCGACGTGTGCAAGGGGGCCCGCTACAACAAGGAGACCCTGGCCGTGCGCTACAAGGGGCGGAACATCGCCGAGGTCCTGGACATGACCGTGGAGGAGGCGCTCGGGTTCTTTTCCGCCATCCCGTCGGTGCGGGACAAGCTCCAAACCCTGTACGACGTGGGCCTCGGCTACATCAAGCTCGGCCAGCCAGCGACCGAGCTCTCCGGGGGGGAGGCGCAGCGGATCAAGCTGGCCCGTGAGCTTGGCAGGCGGGCCACCGGGCGCACACTGTACGTGCTCGATGAGCCCACCACCGGCCTCCACCCCGAGGACGTGCGCAAGCTCCTTTCCGTGCTCCACCGCCTGGTGGACGCGGGGAACACGGTGGTGGTGATCGAGCACAACCTGGACGTGATCAAGACCGCGGACTGGATCATCGACCTCGGCCCGGAAGGGGGCGAGGGCGGGGGGTGGGTGATCGCGGAAGGGCCCCCGGAGGAGGTGGCCGGGATCCCCGGTTCCTACACGGGTCAGTTCCTGCGGCGGGTGCTGGACCTACAGGAGGTCGCATGAGCGGGGAATGGGTGTGGGCAGTGGTGGCCGTGCTGGCGGTGGCATTGGTCGCGGTCCTCCTATGGGCAACCCGACGGCGGCCGGTGGTGGACATCCAGGCCCAGGTCGCCGCCCTCGCGCAGCAGGTGGGGCAACTCAGTCAGCTCCTCTCCGGCGAGCTGCGGGGCCTTTCCGATCAGGTTGGGCGGCAGCTCACGGCCACCGCCGAGCTCCTCCAGCGCCAGGAGGGCACGCTCGGGGAGCGGCTGAGCGCCGTCCAGGGGGTGGTGGCCGACGTGCGGGAGCGGCTCGGGGCCCTGGCGGAGGCGGGGCGACGCCTCACCGAGCTTGCCCAGGACCTCGCCTCCCTCCAGGAGATCCTGCGCGCCCCCAAAAGCCGGGGCGCATTTGGGGAATGGCTCCTCTCCGACCTCCTGGCCGAAGTCTTGCCCCGGGAGCGGGTCCGCGAGCAGTACGCGTTCAAGGGGGGAGAGGCGGTGGACGCGGCGATCTTCCTCGAGGGGATGATCGTCCCGGTGGACGCCAAGTTCCCCCTCTCCGGGTTCGAGCGCCTCGCCGCCGCGACCACCCCTGACGAGCGGCGCAAGCACAAGCGGGCCCTTGTGCGGGACGCCCAGAAGCACGTCGACCAGATCGCCCAGAAGTACATCCGTCCCGACGAGGGCACCGCCGACTTCGCCCTCATGTACATCCCGGCGGAAGGGGTCTACCACGAGCTCCTGACCCCAGAGGGCGAGGACCTCGACTTCCTTGCCTACGCCTGGGCGCGGCGGGTGGTCCCCTGTTCCCCGAACTCGTTCTACTCCTACCTCCGGTCGGTGGCGATGGGGCTCAAGGGGCTGGCCCTGGCGCGGAACGTCCAGGTCTTGTTCGGGGAGCTCAGGGGGATCGAGGACCTCCTCGGGCAGATGGCGCGAGAGCTTGCGACGCTCGGCAGTCACATCAAGAACGCGCGCGGGAAACATGAAGAGCTGGAAGGGATGCTACGGGACGTCCAGGGACGGCTGGGGCGCCTTGCGGAGAGGAAGGAGGCAGGATGAACGGGGTCTACGGACGGTACTTGGAGGTGGACCTTTCTTCCGGGACGATCCACGACCGGGAGATCCCGGAGCAGTGGCACGAGCTGCACCTCGGCGGGCGGGGGATCGCGGCGAGGCTCCTCCTTGAGCTCGTGCCGCCGGGCACGGACCCGCTCGGCCCGGAGAACGCGCTCGTGTTCGCTACCGGACCTTTCCAGGGGACAGGCCTCGCCGGGGCCGGCCGGCACGCCGTGATGGCGGTGTCCCCCAAGACCAGGTCGATCGCCGATTCCTACGTCGGCGGGTTCGTCGGCCACGAGCTCGGAAGGTCGGGCTACGACGGGATCATAATCCGCGGCCGGGCAGCGAAGCCGGCCTACCTCCTGATGCGCGAAGGAAAGGCTGAGCTGCGGGACGCCGGGGATCTATGGGGCAAGGTCACCGGGGAGGTCGACGCGGTCCTCCAGGAGCGCCATCCCGGGGTGCGGGTGGCCGCGATCGGCCCGGCCGGGGAGGCTCTGGTCCAGATGGCCTGCATTATCCACGATCGAAATCGCGCTGCCGGCCGGCCGGGCCTCGGAGCGGTGATGGGGGCGAAACGCCTCAAGGCCATCGCCGTCCAGGGCCACGTGGACAAGCCCCTCGCCGATCCCCACGCGTTCGCCCGCGCCCGGGCCGCATTCGCCCGAGCTCTCCTCGACGACCCGAGCACGGAACGGTTCGGCCAGTACGGGACGGCCCGCGGTGTGACCTGGCTCGCGGAGATGGGGATCCTCCCCACGAAGAACTTCCAGGACGGCGTGTTCGACGAGGCGGCGGAGATCGGCGGGGAGCGGATGGCGGAGACGATCCTCGTGGACCGAGATACGTGCGCCGGATGCCCGATCCGCTGCAAGCGGGTGGTGAAGACGGAGTTCGCGGGCCGGGCGGTGGACCCCCAGTACGGCGGACCGGAGTACGAGACCCTGGCCGCGCTCGGTTCCCTATGCCTGTGTTCCGACCTGTCCGCAATCGCCCTGGCGAACCAACTGTGCAACGCGTACGGCCTGGACACGATCTCGGCCGGGGTGGCCGTGGCCACCCTGATGGAGGCCTCGGAGCGGGGCCTCATCCGGGAGCGGGTGAGGTGGGGTGATGCCCGGGCTGTGGTGCAGTGGGTGGAGCGGATCGCCCGCCGGGAGGGCCTTGGCGACGAGATCGCCTCCGGCCTGGAGGGATGGGCGCGCGAGGTGGGGGCGGACTTCGTGATGACCATCAAGGGGGTGGAGGTGCCGATGCATGAGCCGCGGGGCAAGGTCGGCCTCGGCCTCTCCTACGCCATTACCCCCCGCGGGGCGAATCACATGGAGGGGATGCACGACACGATGCTCGAAGGCGATGCCCCGACCCCGGAGCTCGGGGTGACGGAGGGCATGGACCGGTTCGCCCTCGGCGGCAAGGCTCGCCTTGCTGTCCTGTACGAAAACCTGCGCTCGTTCGTGAACTCGCTCGTCATGTGCGCGTTCACCGCGAGGGAGGTGGGCCCACGCTACAACTTCCCCGAGCTTCGCGCGCTCCTTGCCCACGCCACCGGGCTGGAGATAGGGCCGGAGGAGATGCTCAAGATCGGGGAGCGAAACCACGCCCTGATGCGCCTCTACTCCGGCCTTGTTGGGCACCGGCAGGACGGCGATCGGCTGCCCTCGCGGTTTCACGAGCCGCTCCCCCGCGGGGCGTCCGCCGGACGGCCCATCGATCCCGAGGCCTTCCAGGCCGAGGTTGCCGAGTATTACCGCCTCCGAGGCTGGGACGAGCACGGCCCTACCGATGAGCGATTGTGCGCACTCGGGCTCTCCGGCCTCCCCAGGAGGGACCAGCGGTGAAGGTCGTGGCGTTCATCGGCCATCAGGGGTCCGGGAAGACCACGTTCCTCCGGAAGCTCATCCCGGCGCTCACCGCGCGGGGGTACCGGGTGGGGACGGCCAAGCACGTGGGGCCGGAGGTGGAGCCGGACACCCCGGGCAAGGACACCTACCTCCACCGCGAGAGCGGCGCGGTGCGCGTCCTCCTTTACTCGGACGTCCACGGGGCTTTGTTCTGGGACCATGACCGGGTCCCGGTGGAGGAGGCTCTCGCGAACTACTTCGCTGACCTGGACCTGGTGCTCCTCGAGGGGTTCAAGGGCTCGGCGTACCCCAAGATCGAGGTCTACCGGTCTGGGGAGCCCTTGGCCGGGCGGATCCCGGTGTTGGCGGTGATCACGGACCGGTCGGCCCGGGTGCCGGACGGTGTGGCGATCCTGCCCCCGGACCCCGAGCTGGTGGCCGACTTCCTCGAGGCGGAGGTCCTCGAGGGTTGAGCCTCCCCGTGGCGAGCCGGGACACCGGGTGCCTGAACCGGGGGGCACGCCAGTCTATACTCACGGGGATGCGGGTCACGGTGAAGCTGTTCGGGGAGTTTCGCGAGGCAGCGGGGCGGGAGCGGGTGGAGCTGGAGCTCCCGCCGGGGACCACCTGCAAGGAGGCCCTGCGCCAGTTGGTCGCCCAGGCGCCGCCGGTGGGCGCCCTGCTCTTCGTTGGGGATCGCCTGCGGGATCACCTCCACGTGTTCTTGAACGGCCGCAACGTCGCCCACCTTCGGGGCCTGGATACCCCCCTCGCCGACGGGGACGCCCTGACCTTCTTCACCCCCATCGGCGGGGGCTGACTTGCGCCCGCCGGTGTCCCTGGCTACCCTAAAACCAGGATACTAAGGAGGAGCGGATGGCGGAGGTCCGGCTTAACGAGGTCACCAAGAAGTTCGGGGGGTTCACCGCGGTGGACCGCGTGACCCTGGAGGCTCAGGATGCGGAGTTCGTCGTGTTGGTGGGGCCTTCGGGCTGCGGCAAGACCACCACCCTGCGCATGGTCGCGGGCTTGGAGGAGGTCACCGCCGGGGACATCTTCATCGGAGACCGCCGGGTGAACGACGTCCCCCCTAAGGACCGGGACATCGCCATGGTGTTCCAGAACTATGCCCTGTACCCGCACATGGACGTGTACAACAACATGGCGTTCGGTCTCAAGCTCCGCAAGTTCCCGAAGAGGGAGATCGACCGTCGGGTGCGGGAGGCGGCCGAGCTCCTCGGGATCACCGACAAGCTGCGGGCCAAGCCCCGCGAGCTCTCCGGTGGCCAGCGCCAGCGGGTGGCCCTGGGCCGGGCCATCGTCCGCAACCCCAAGGTGTTCCTGTTCGACGAGCCCCTGTCCAACCTCGACGCGAAACTCCGCGTGCGCATGCGGGCCGAGCTTCAGGAGCTCCACCAGCGGCTCAAGACGACCACCGTGTACGTGACCCACGACCAGGTGGAGGCGATGACCCTTGGCCACCGGGTGGCGGTGATGAAGGACGGCGTGGTCATGCAGTACGACGATCCGCAGACGATCTACGACCATCCGGCGAACATGTTCGTGGCCGGGTTCATCGGTTCCCCGCCCATGAACTTCCTCGAGGCCCGTCTGGTGGAAGAGAACGGCCGCCTGTACGTGCAGGGCAAGGGGTTCAAGCTCCTCGTCCCGGAGGACCGGGCCACGGACGCCGTGCGCGGCTATGTGGGCAAGGACGTGGTGTTCGGCCTTCGCCCGGAGGACATCCGGACCCCGGAGATGGTGCGGGAGCAGCAGCCGGGCCGGGCGTTCGTGGGCAGGGTGCGGGTGCGGGAGCCGCTAGGGGACGAGCTGATCGTGTACGCCGACTGCGCCGAGGACGAGGTGGTGGCCAAGCTCGACCCGCACCTGGCAATCCAACCCGGCCAAGATGTGACCTTCCTCGCGGCGATGGAGCGGATGCATCTGTTCGACAAGGAAACCGAGCAGGCGGTCCGGTAATCCTGGGAAGCGGGTTAGGCATACCGACGCCCGGGCGGGCGTCGGTGGTGGGGGTTCGAGATCAGACGCGGTGGGGGGAGCGGAGGCTGGCAAGCTCTTCCTTCACGGCCTTGCTCAGCCGGCGGATGCCCTCCTCGATCTCGTCCACGGTGGCGCTGGAGAACGAGAGGCGCATCGTGTTCTGGCCCCGGCCGTCCACGAAGAACGGGGCCCCGATCACGTACGCCACCTTGTGCCGCAGGGCCCGCTCCAGCATGCGTTCGGTGTCCACCTCCTCAGGAAGGCGCACCCACAGGAACAGCCCCCCTTCCGGGGTCGTCCAGGAGATCCCTTCCTCTTTGGGCATGTAGCGGTTGAGGGCATCGATCATGGCGTCCCGTTTGATCCGGTAGTGGTGACAGAGGTTGCGGATGTGGCCCTTGACGTCGTACTCCTGGAGGAACCGGATCGCGATGCGCTGGGTGAGGGAAGAGGTGCAGAGATCGGTGGCTTGCTTCATGATCACCACCTTCTCCACGATGTCCCTCGCCCCGGCCAGCGCCCCCAGGCGCAGCCCAGCGGCGAGGAGCTTGGAGAACGTGAACAGCACCACCACCCGCCCCTCCTCGTCCAGGGCGGCCACCGGCGGCACCGGCTCCCCGGCGAACCGGAGCTTCCGGTACGGCATGTCCTCCACCACCACGAGGTCGGCCCCACGGGCGATCTCGAGGAGGCCGCGCCGCTTTTCCTCCGACCAGGTGATCCCGGACGGGTTTTGGAAGTCGGGCACCACGTAGATCAGCTTGGGAGGGTGCCCCTCCCGCCTCGCCCGGGCGATGGCCGCCGCGAGCGCATCCAGGTCCATGCCGTCGTCGTGGAGAGGGATCCCCACGAGATGCGCCTGGAACGCGCGGAACGCTTGGATCGCCCCGAGGTAGGTGGGCAACCCCACGAACACCGCATCGCCGGGGTCGATGAACGTCTTGGCCACCAAATCCAGCCCCTGCTGGGAGGCGCTGGTGATGATGAGCTGGTCCAGCGTGTAGTGCAGGCCGTCCTCGGCCAGCCAGGCGATGATCGGCTCCCGGAGGGGGCGCTTTCCTTCGGTGGTCGTGTACTGGAGGGACTTGTGGTGGTTGTTGAGGATCTCGTCGGCGGCCATCTTGGCCAGGAACTCCCGCGGGAAGGTGTCCGGGTCGGGGAGCCCTCCGGCGAAGGAAATGATGTCCGGCTGCTCCGTGAGCTTCAGTAGCTCACGGAGAACCGAGCGCCGTGCCTCCCGGGTACGCGCTGCGAACAACGGATTCATATACCACCCCTTTTCACAGGACTAGGGTCGCGAACAACGGGAGCAGCGCGTGGGCCATGTACGTGCCCAATGCTGCCCCCCCCATCACGTCGAGCGGGAAGTGCTCCCGCAGGTACACCCGCGACAGGCCGATGAGGGCGGCCACCACGTAGATGGTGGCCACGTTCGGCCAGGACGGGTACAGCCGGGCCACCAGGTAGGCCATGGCGAACGCGGCAACGGTGTGGTTGGAGGGGAACGAGGAGTTGGTCAGGAACTGGTGGTGGAAGCCCTGGCGCACAAAGTGCGGACGGGGGCGGGCCACGAGCGCCTTCGCCCCCTGGGAGAGGATCAGGGTCACGATCATCGTCCCGAGGCCGATGAGGACGTTGCGGTGGTCGGAGGGACCGCCGAACAGGATCAGGACCAGGGCGAGGATCCCCCACAGGTAGCCGTACCCGACATAGGTGACGGCCACGAGCAGGCGATCCAGACGGCGTAGGACAGGGGAATAGCTGATCCCATCCAGCGCCCGCTCGTCATAGGACAAAACCCATTCCGCCCACCCGTCCAACCGTCGGCCGATCCGGTCCAGGGCGGGGAGAAACGATCCGACCACGCTCATCGCCCACTCATTTGAGCAACGGGAAGGTGAGGACCTCGCGGATGGACGGCGCGTCCACCAGCACCATCACCAACCGGTCGACGCCGATGCCGATCCCCGCCGCTGGGGGCATGCCCAGCTCGAGATCCCGGAGGAAGTCCTCGTCGATGCGCTGGGCCTCCTCGTCCCCACCCGCCCGAAGGCGTTCCTGGGCCAGGAACCGGTCCCGTTGCTCATCGGGGTCGTTGAGCTCGGAGAAGGCGTTGGCGATCTCCCGGCCGGTGATGTACAGCTCAAACCGCTCCGTCACCTCTGCCCGGCCGCGCTTTCGCTTCGCCAAGGGGGAGACGTCGATGGGGAAATCCAACACGAAGGTGGGGTTCCACAGCTCCCGCTCTACCCGCGTCTCCAGCAGGTGTTCGATCACTTTCCCCTTCGGGCCCTGCCGCAGGTGCTCCGGGACCTCGATCCCTCGGCGGTCGAGCTCGGCGAGGAGCTCGGGAAGCGGGCGCTCCACATCACACCCGCTGGCGTCGGCCACGATCTCAAGAAGCGAGACGCGGCGCCATGGCCGAGAGAAATCGATCACCCGGCCTTGGTATTCTAGGCGATGGCCCCCGGCCACGGCAAGCGCGCACCGCTCGATCAGCCCTTCCGCGAGTTCCATCGCCTGTTCGTAGTCGGCATAGGCCTCGTAGGCCTCGAGGATGGTGTACTCCGGGTTGTGCTCGGTGGAGACCCCCTCGTTGCGGAAGTTCTTGCCGAGCTCGTACACCTTCTCCAGCCCGCCCACGAGGAGCCGCTTCAAGTAAAGCTCGGGGGCGATGCGCAGGTACAGGTCTCGGTCGAGCACGTTGTGGTGGGTGATGAACGGGCGGGCGGTGGCCCCGCCGGGGATGGGCTGGAGGACCGGGGTTTCCACCTCGATGAACCCGTGCTCGTCGAGGAAGCTCCGGATGGTGCGCAGGATCGTCGCCCGTTTGATCAGGATCGCCCGGGCTTCTTCGCTCGCGATCAGGTCCAGTGCCCGCTGGCGGTAGCGCTTCTCCACGTCCTGGAGCCCGTGCCACTTCTCCGGGAGGGGCCGCAGCGCCTTGGCGAGCAGGTTGAACCTAGACAGGTCCACGGTGAGCTCCCCGGCCCGGGTGGTGAACACCTCCCCCTCCACCCCCACGATGTCGCCGAGGTCGAGGTCCGAGGCGAACCGTGCGTACGTGTCCGGTCCGAGGCCGCCCGCGGACGCGAACAGCTGGATGCGCCCGGTGCGGTCGACGAGGTCGGCGAACGTGGCCTTCCCCATCCGGCGCAGGGCCGTGATCCGGCCGGCCAGGGACACCCGGGCCCCGGTGCGGCTGCCCGGGGGGAGCTCGCCGAACCGGGCGCGGACGTCGCCCGCGGTATGGGTGCGTTCGTATCGGTACGGGTACGGGTCGATGCCCTCGGCCCGGAGGCGGTCGAGCTTCGTCCGCCGGGCGGCAACAAGGTCAGCTTCAACCATAGCCCATCACCTCGAAGCAACCGAATTCATGCTGAGCCTGTTCACCGTTCGCCTCTCGGGTCCCCAAGAAGCCCGGCGGGGGTTAACCCCTCTCGATGCCGAGCACCCGGTACCGGACCCGTTTCGTCGGGGTCTGGACCACGATCGCCTTGCCCTTGCCGTGCGCCTGCAGGGCCATCCCCACCGGCGAGTCGATCCCGATCCGGTTCTGGAGGAGGTCCACCTCCGCCGGAGGGACCAGGGTGTAGGTGGCCACCGCCCCGGTCTCCACGTCCTCCAGGATGGCCCGGGTACCGATCCCTACCTCGTCGGTACGGAGCTCGTCCTCGGAGATGATGCGCGCGTTCTCGAGGAGCTCCCGCAGGGCGCGCACCTCGCCCTCGATGAACTCCTGCTCCTGTTTCAGGTAGATGTACTCCTTGTTCTCCCGGATGTCCCCTCCGCCGTGTTCCTTGGCCTCCTTCAACCGCTCCGGGATCTCTTGGTACAGGCGGCGTTCGAGCGCCTCCAGCTCGGCCTTTTTCCGCTCGAACCCCTCTTTGGTGAGCAGGGTTTCCTTGGCCATAAACCACCTCCCGAAACTCCTCCACCAGCCTCGCGCTGAGCTCCCCTGGGCGCAACCGGGCCGCATCCGGGCGGGGCATGACCACCAGGTCCAGGTGGGAGAACAGGTCCTTGTGCAGGCGAAATCCCTCCCGTACGGCGCGCTTCACACGGTTGCGTGCCACCGCCCCCCCCAACCGTCGGCCGGCCACCACGAGCAGGCGCGGGGTGGGCTCCGCCTTCCGCAGGATGCGAAACGCGAAGAGTTTCCCTTCAACGTGCTGGCCCTCTCGAAACGCCCGCGCAATGTCCCGACGTCGGCGGAGGCGGTGCTCGCGCCCAAGGCTGGGGCCCATGGTGAACACAAAACAGCTTATCCGCTTTCCGCTTGAGACGCAACTGGCCGCGTCTGGTCGCAAGGGGTAAGCTCCTGTCGATGATGAAGCGGACCAAGGTCGTGGCCACCCTTGGCCCGAGCTCCCAGGGCGCGGACGTGGTGGCGGCGATGATCGAGGCGGGCATGGACGTGGCCCGGGTCAACGCGTCGTACGGGGATCCGGCCGATCATCAAGCCCTGGCCAGCCTCGTGTGCCAGGCGGCGACCGCCGCCGGGCGGGCGGTGGGGCTGCTCCTCGACACCCGGGGGCCCAAGGTCCGGGTGGGGTCTCTACCGGAACCCATGTCCCTTCGGGCTGGCGAGGAGGTGCTCCTCGGGGAGGGAGGCATTCCCCTCACCCATCCCGAGGTGACCCCGGCTCTGCCCCCGGGGGCGCGGGTCCTCCTGGCGGACGGGGCCCTGGAGCTCGTGGTGCTGGGCCGGGATGGCTCGACCGTGCGGTGCCGGGTGATCCGGGGCGGGGTCCTCCAGGCCGGCAAGGGGGTGAACATCCCTGGGGTGGCGTTGTCCCTCCCCGCCCTCACCCCGGCCGACCGGGACGCCCTGGTCCTCGCCCGGGAGACGGGGTTCGACTTCGTGGCCCTGTCGTTCGTGCAGCGGCCGGAGGATGTGGCCGAGGCCCGGCGCATCCTCGGCGAGGGCGGACCGTGGGTCCTGGCCAAGGTGGAATTGAGCGAGGCGGTGCGGCGGATGGACGAGATCGTGACCGCCGCCGACGGGGCGATGGTCGCCCGCGGCGACCTCGGGGTGGAGATCGACCTCTACCAGGTGCCGCTCGTGCAGAAGCGGCTGGTGGACCTGTGCAACGCCCACGCCAAGCCGGTGATCGTGGCCACCCAAATGCTCAGGTCGATGGTGGATGCCCCGGTTCCCACCCGGGCCGAGGTGGCGGACGTGGCGGGGGCGGTGTGGGACGGGGCGGATGCAGTGATGCTCTCCGAGGAGACGGCGGTGGGGCGGTTTCCGGTGGAGGCGGTGCGGACCATGGCCCAGGCCGCCCGGGCCGCGGAGGGCGGGGAGGTCCCGATCCGGGCGCCGGGGTTGGCGACCGAGCTGGTGGGGGAGGTGCCGGCGGCGATCGCCCATGCGGCGTGTCGGGTGGCGGCGGAGGTGGGGGCGCGGGCGATCGTGTGCGCCACCGTGTCCGGGTGGACGGCGCGGCTGGTGGCCTCGTTCCGACCGGGCGTCCCGGTGGTGGCCACCACGCCGGACACCATGGTGGCTCGGCGGCTGTCGTTGGTTTGGGGGGTGTGCCCGCTGGTCATCGCCCCGGCCCGGGAGCCGGACGAGCTGATCAGGGCCTCGCTCGCTGCGGCCCGGGACGCGGGGCTCGTGAGGGCCGGGGACCGGGTCGTGTTCACCGCCGGGTTTCCGTTCGGGCGGCCGGGCACGACCAACCTGGTGCGGGTGCTCGCGGCATGAACGACCAGGTCTACACTCCTTCCGGCCTGAACCGGTTGGTCCGCCAGGTGTTGGAGGGGCAGTTCCCCGCGGTGTGGGTGAGGGGGGAGGTATCCCGGCCCAAGCTCGGCCCCACCGGCCACCTGTACTTCACCCTCAAGGACGCCCAGGCGGCGGTGGAGGTGGTGCAGTTCCGGGGGCTGCGCCCTCTCGCCTACATCCCCGCCGACGGGGAAGAGGTACTCGTGTTCGGCACCCTCACCCTCTACGAGCCCCAAGGGAAGTACGAGCTGCGGGCGCGGACCGTGCACCCGGCCGGGATCGGCCTCCTCCGGCGGGAGCTGGAGGCCCTCAAGGCGCGGTTGGAGGCGGAGGGCCTGTTCGCCCTGGAGCGCAAGCGCCCGTTGCCCCCCTACCCGCGGCGGATCGGGGTGATCACGTCCCGCCGCGGTGCGGCGATCCGGGACATCGTCACCGTAGCCGCCCGCCGCTGGCCGCCCGCGGAGCTGTACGTGTTTCCGGTGCGGGTCCAGGGGGAGGGGGCGGAGTGGGAGGTGGCCCAGGCCATCGCCGACGCCGCTCTCTTCCACCGTGAGACCCCGCTGGATGTGCTCATCGTCGGCCGGGGTGGGGGGGCGGCGGAGGACCTGGCCGCGTTCAACACCGAGGCCGTGGCCCGCGCCATCTTCGCGTCCCCGGTGCCGGTGGTGTCTGCGGTGGGCCACGAGGTGGACTGGACGATCGCCGACCTCGTCGCCGACCTCAGGGCACCGACCCCATCGGCGGCGGCCGAGCTCGCCGTGCCCTCTGCCGCAGAGCTCCTGGGGCGGGTGCGCGATCGCCTGCGGCGGGCACGGGGGGCGGTGCTGGCCCCGGTGGACCGGACCGAGGCCGCGTTGCGCCGGGTCCTCGCCCGGCGCGTGTTCCGGGATCCCGTGCACACCTTGCTCGCCCCCATGGATCGGCTGGATCAGGCCCTGCGCCGCCGGCCGTTCCGGGCTCCGTTCGCCCTGGTGGAGGGACGGGAAGAGCGGCTGGACCACATCGCGGAGCGGTTGCCTCTCGCGCTGCGGCCCCAGCTCCTCGCGGCCCAGGCCCGGGCAGAGCGGCTGATCGCCCGGTTGGAGGGGGCGAGCCCGCTCGGTATCCTGTCGCGGGGATACTCCCTGACCCTGGGCCCGGATGGGCGCCCGCTCCGGCGGGCGGGGGAGGTCGAGCAGGGGGATCTCGTGGAGACGGTGCTTGGCCAGGGCAGGCTCCGGTCGCGGGTGGAGGAGGTGGAGGCGGGTGACCCTCGAGGAGAAGCTGGACCGGCTTGAGGCGATCGTGGCCAAGCTCGAGGAGGGCGGGGTGCCGCTCGAGGAGTCCCTCAGGCTCTTCGAGGAAGGGGTTAAGCTCGCCGCCGAGGTCAAGGCCGAGCTTGAGAGCGCGCGGGCCCGCATCCTGGAGGTCATGAAGGCCGCCGAGGGCGTGTTCGAGGTCCGCGGGTTCGAGCCATGACCGGAGCCCCGAGCGACCGGTGGGATGTGGGGATCGTCGGGGGCGGCCCGGCCGGGCTTGCCGCCGCCATCTACGCCCGCCGGTCTGGCCTGTCCGCGGTGATCCTGGAGCGGGCCGTCCCCGGGGGCCAGCTCCTGGAGGCCGAGTTCGTCGAGAACTATCCTGGGTTCCCCGAGCCGATCCCCGGTGCCGAGCTCGCCGACCGGATGCGCCGCCAGGCAGAGCGGCTGGGGGCGGTGATCCGGATGGCCGGGGTCCACCGCCTGGTTCGGGAGAAAGGCGGGTGGCTTCTCCACACCTCGGCCGGTGAGGTTCGGGCGCGGGCGGTGATCTTGGCGATGGGGGCCCACCCCAAGGAGCTCCCGGCCAAAGGGGCGCAGGAGTTCGTGGGGCGCGGCCTTTCCTATTGTGCCGCCTGCGACGGCTACTTCTTCCGGGACAAGGTCGTGCTGGTGGTGGGGGCGGGGGACGGGGCCCTCGCCGAGGCCCTGTTCCTGGCCAAGCTTTGCCAGAAGGTGTACGTTGCCGTCCGCCATCCCCAGGACGATCCCCACGCGATCCGGGCCGCGGCCACGTTGCGCGAGCGGGCGCTTGCTCACCCCAAGATCCGGTTCCTGTGGAACGTGGTGGTGGAGGAGGTGCGGGGCGCCGGGCGCCTCTCCGCGGTCGTACTGCGTGACCTCGGAAGCGGGGAGGCGCGGGAGATGGCGGTGGACGGGGTGTTCGTGAAGATTGGGCACCGTCCGGACACGGAATGGCTGCGCGGGGTTGTCGGGCTGACCGAAACCGGGTATATAAAAACTGATTCGCTCTTGCGCACCGATCGGCCGGGCGTGTTCGCTGCCGGCGACGTGCGTGATCCCACGGGGCGCCACGCCCAGACGGTCACCGCCGCCGCGGAGGGGGCGTTGGCGGCGCTTTCTGTGGAGGATTACCTTAAGCTTGGGGAGGCGGGAGATGATCCAGCGGTCCAGTAGACGGTACGTGAGCATCCCGGAGTTCTTTGCGCGCTCGGTGGCTCGGTACGGACATCAGGTGGCCCTGCGCATGCCTGTTTCCCGCGGGGGGATGGTCGAGCACCGCGAGATGACGTACCGCGAGCTGTGGGACCTGGCGGGGAAACTGGCGGCGTGGTTGGCCGCCCACGGGGTGGAGAAAGGCGATCGGATAGGCCTTCTTGCCAAGCCCTCCATCGGCTGGGCGGTGGCGTTCTTCGCCGTCCAGCGGACCGGGGCGGTGGTGGTGCCGTTGGACGCTGGCCTGCAGCCGGTGGAGGTGGCCCGCCTCCTCGGCGAGGCGGAGGCCAAGATCCTGTTCTGCGCCCCGGACCGTTACCAGGAACTCCTCCCCCTGACCCAGGAGGTGTCGTCCCTCGAAGATGTGGTTTCGGTGGAGGTGGCCCTGGGGGCGCTGTCCCTGTGGGACGTGCTCCCCGAGGAGGGGGTGGCGATCCCCGACGTGCGCCCTGACCCCGAAGAGCTGGCCGTGCTCATGTACACCTCCGGCACCACCGGCGACTCGAAAGGCGTCATGCTCTGTCACCGCAACATCACCGCCAACATCGAGGCCATCCTCCAGGTGCTTCCGTTGGGACCCGAGGACCGTGCGGTGACCATCGTCCCGTGGTACCACATCTACGGCCTCACCGCGAGCCTGCTCGCCCCCCTGTGGGTGGGGGCCACGGTCACCTACACCGACGACTACCGGAACCTGATCGCCGTGGCCCAACGGGTGGGGGTGACGGTGCTGGTGGGGGTGCCCAAGCTGTACCACGCCCTGTGGCGCCGGCTCCAGGAGAACTTCCAGGGGAGCCCGGTGCGGCGCCTGCTGTACCGGTATGCCCCGAAGGTCCTCGGGTTCTTCCTCAAGCGCAAGCTCCTTTCCCGGGGGTTTCGGTTCTTCGTGTCCGGCGGGGCGCCGCTCGCGGCGGAGGTTGGGGCTGGGCTCAGGCGGCTTGGGCTCGGCACGATCGAGGGATACGGGCTCACCGAGACCGCTCCGGTGCTCACGTTTTCCGAGCCGTTCACGCCCCATGCCGGCACGGTAGGCCGTCCTCTGCCGGGGGTAAGGATCAAGATCGACCGTCCCGATGCCGATGGGTTTGGCGAGGTGATGGTGAAGGGTCCCAACGTGATGCTCGGCTATTACAAAAACCCCGAGCGCACCCGGGAGGTGCTGACCCCGGACGGGTGGTTCCGCACCGGGGATTTGGGGAAGCTTGACTACAACGGGCAGCTATTCCTTGCCGGCCGGAAGAAGAACGTGGTCGTGCTCGAGTCCGGGAAGAAGGTTTATCCGGAGGAAGTGGAGTGGGAGTTCCAGCGCATCCCCGAAGTGGAAGAGGTGCTGGTGTACGAGGACAAGACGCGCGGCCAGCCCACGGTGGCGGCGATGATCTACCCCAACCGGGCTTTGTTGAAGGAGCAGGGGGTGGAGGGCCCGGAGGCAGCGCGGGCGTTCCTGTGGGAGAAGATCAAGGAAGTCCAGAAGAACCTGGCTCCTTTCAAGCGCCTGAAGGACAAGGAGTCCCTCACCATCGTCGCGCAGCCGTTCGAGAAGTCGACGAAGCAGGAGATCAAGCGGCACATGTACATCAAGCGCTAGGCGACAGGGACGCTTTCGCGGTAGGGGGTAGCAGGGGAGCAAGGCACCGTGGTGGAAGATCCACGCCGCCTTAGGCATGGACACGAAGGCCAAAAGGTAAGATCTGCCCCTAGGTGCCGTCAGCGCACGACGAACCCGCGGAGCTCCCCGGTGGGCTCCTCCCACCGCACGTCCACCCCGGTCACCTCGGCCAGGGGCGGCCCGCGATGACAGAACCGCACGAGCTCCTGGAGCTTCTCCTCGTCGCCCTCCGCCACCACCTCCACCCGCCCGTCGGGGAGGTTCCGCGCGAACCCGACGAGCCCTAGGCGCTGGGCGAGGTCCCGAGCATGGGCGCGGAAGAACACCCCCTGGACCCGGCCGGCGATGAACAGATGCACCCGCTTGTTCATCTTCCTCGCTACAGGAGCTCCCCGGCCCGGCGCAGGAACGCCACCACCAACTTGATGGTCGCCTCGAGGTCGGCGAGGTACAGGGTGGACACCGGGGAGTGGATGTACCGGCAGGGGACGGATACCACCCCGGTCAGGATCCCGCCCCGCTCGAGGTGGATCGCCCCGGCGTCGGTGGCCCCATAGGCGGGGAGCTTGTACTGGTAGGGGATCCCGTTCTCTTCCGCTACCTTCTCCAGGAACCGGGCCAGGCGCGGGTTCACGGTGATGGACCGGTCGGCCAAGGTGATCGCCGGACCCTTCCCCAGGCGCACCGGCTGCTTGGCCTCCGGGACCCCGGGCATGTCCGCCCCGATCGTCCCCTCCACGACTAAGGCCAGCTTCGGCGCCACCCGAAAGGCCGCGGCCCGTGCCCCACGCAGCCCGCCCTCTTCGCAGGCGGCGAAGTTCACCACCAGGCGGTAGGGCAGCTTTTCCTCGGCCAGGATCCGCAGGGCCTCCGCCGCCACGAGACACCCTGCCCGGTCGTCGAACGCCTTCCCGGTCACGTACCCCTCCCGGATCCGCTGGAACGGGTAGTGGATGGTGGCCGGGTCGCCGATCCGGACCCCGATCTCCTCGGCCTCCTCGCGGCTCTTGGCCCCGATGTCCACGAACAGGTCCTCGAGCGGCGCCACCTTCCCCCGTTCGTCCTCGGACAGGATGTGGGGCGGGATGGTGCCGATCACGCCGTGGACCTTGCCGCCGTCGCGGGTCTTGAGGGTGAGGCGGTGGGCGAGGAGGATGCGCTCATCCCAGCCCCCGAGGCCGGTGAGGCGGAGGCACCCCTCCTTCTCGATCCAGCGGACCATGAACCCGACCTCGTCCATGTGCGCGTCGATCATGACCGCATCCCCGCTGCCCCGGGAACACGTGAGGTTGCCCAGCGGATCCACCTCGCAGGCCTCCACGTAGGGTGAGACCATGTCCCGGAGGACCTCCCGCACCTCGTCCTCGAACCCGGCCACACCAAACGCATCGGATAGGGCTTGTAGTTTCTTTTCGAGGTTCACATCGCTCCTTTCTCGGTTACGCTGTAGTTCAGGTCAGGGCCTTGTCCGCCAGCACCACGCCTTCCTCGGCCCGGCGCTCGATCTTGAACCCCCGGTGTTGGAAGATCGCGATCATCCGCACGTTGTTCGGGGTCGTCTCCGCCGTCACCCGCTTGATCCCCCACCCCTTGGCGATGTCAAGGCAGTAATCGGTGAGAAGGCCGCCCAGGCCCTTGTTCTGCCACGGGTCGGCCACGAACACCGCGTATTCCGCGGCCACGTGGTCGGGATCGGCCACGAGGCGCCCCACCCCGGCCAGCTTGCGCCGCCCGTCCTCGTCGAGCTCGGCGACGATGGCCATCTCCCGATCGTAGTCGATGAAACAGTAGGAGATCGCCATCTGGTGGGTGGTCTCCTTGAAGATGTACCGGAACCGGAACCGGATCGATTCCCGGGAGGAGATGGCCAGCATCTCGTGCCACAGCGGCTCGTCCTCCGGCTTGATCGGCCGCAGCGTGACCCGGGTCCCGTCCTTCAGGGTAACCGTTCGGGTGTAGCCCTCGGGATAGGGGTGGATGGCGAGGTGGGAGTAGGGACGGAGAGGCTTGTCCAAGAGCTCCCGGTCCACCACCACCCGGGCGTCCACCGCCACCAGCTCGTCCGGGGCCACGATGAGGGGGTTGATGTCGAGCTCCTTGATCTCCGGGTAGTCGGCGATGAGGTAGGAGAAACGCATGATCGTCTCGATCAGGCGATCCAGGTCCGCTCCCGGTCGGCCACGGTACCCACGGAGGAGGGGCCAGCTCCGGAGCGACTCCAGCATCCGCCGGGCCAACCGCTCGTTCAAGGGCGGGAGCCCAAGCGCGGTGTCGCGGAACACCTCCGCCGCCACCCCGCCCATCCCCACCATGATCACCGCCCCGAACGCGGGGTCGACCTTGGCCCCGAGGATCATCTCGAGCCCGCGTTCCGCCTGTACCATCCGTTGCACGGTCACCCCGTTCACGCGGGCATCCGGGCGGCGCTCGTGCACCGTCTTCATGATCTGCTCGAACGCCTGGCGCACCCCGTCGTCGGTGCGCAGGCCGAGGACCACCCCGCCCACGTCTGTCTTATGGGTGATGTCCGGGGACAGGACCTTGAGGACCACCGGGTAGCCGACCTTGCGGGCGGCCGCCACCGCCTCGTCCGCGGACCGGGCGGCCTGGGGCACGGTGACCGGGATCCCGTACGCGGAGAGCAGCGCCTTCGAATCTGGTTCGGACAGGATGTCCGCCTTGGCGAGCACGGGCTTGAACCGCTTGCGGATCTCCCCCCGGTCCAAGGTGAACCGGACCGGGATGTCCCGCGGGGTCTCGTACAGGAGCTCCAGGTTGCGCCCGTAGTCCACGAGGTGCATGAATGCTTGGACGGCCTGGTCTGGGTTGGGGTAGGTGGGCACACCGGCCTGGTTCAGGATGTGCACCCCCTCCCGGACCATGACCCCGCCCATCCACGCTGCCAGGATCGGCTTCGGGGCCCGGCGGGCCAGTTCCCCCACCGCACGCGCCGTGGCCGTCGGATCGGTCATCGCCTGCGGGGTCAGGATGACCAGGGCCGCGTCCACACCCGGATCGGCGAGCACGGCCTCCAACGCCTGGACGTACCGCTCCGGCGAGGCATCCCCGAGGACGTCCACCGGGTTCCCGTGGGACCAAAACGGGGGCAGAACGCTCTTAAGCTTTTCCAACGTGTCCGGGCTGAGCTCGGTGAGCTGCCCGTGGCGGGCGATGAGGGCGTCGGTGGCCATCACCCCTGGTCCCCCGGCGTTGGTGACGATGGCCAGCCTGGGCCCGAGGGGAGGTCGCACCCGGGCCAAAAGCTCCGCGGAGTCGAAGATGTCCCCGATCTCGTACACCCGGACCATCCCCGCCCGCTGGAACGCCGCGTCGTACACCGCGTCCTCGCCGGCCAGAGCCCCGGTGTGGGAGCTGGCGGCCCGGGCCGACTCCGCGAACCGCCCCGCCTTGTACACCACGATCGGCTTGGTGCGAGCGAACGCGCGCGCCGCGGACATGAACTCCCGGGCGTCGCTCACGGACTCCACGTACAGGATGATGGACCGCGTCCGCTCGTCCTCGCCGAAGTAGTCGATGAGGTCGCCGAAGTCCACGTCCACCATGTTCCCGATGGACACGAAGTGCGAGAACCCGATCCCCTCCTCGAGCGCCCAGTCCAGGACCGAAGTACACAGGGCCCCGGACTGGGACACGAACGCCACGTGGCCATCCTCGGGCATCGCCGCGGCGAAGCTCGCGTTCATGCGGATCCCGGGCACGATGACCCCCAGGCAGTTCGGGCCAATGATCCTCATCCCGTCGAACTTCCTTGCCTCATCCCGGACCTGCTCCTCCAGTACCCGGCCCTCCGCTCCGGCCTCCTTGAACCCGGCGGAGACGATGATGATCCCGTGGACCCCGGCCTCGCCGCACTCCCGCACGAGCCCGGGCACGGAGGGGGCGGGGGTGCAGATCACCGCGAGGTCAGGGGCCTTGGGAAGGCCCATTACGCTCGGGTAAGCCTGGATCCCCTGGATCGATTCCCGCCGGGGGTTCACCGGGTACACCACCCCGTCGAACCCCGCTCCGATCAGGTTGCGCAACACCGTGTATCCGACGCTTCCGGGATTGTTGCTGGCGCCGATGACCGCGATCCGCTGCGGCTTGAAGATCTTGTCCAGGTTGCGAATGCTCACCTCTTCCTCCTCGTACCAGATTGTATTCCCTGAACCCCCACCGGCAACGCGGCCCGGCCCCTTCGGGTAACATGAATGGGTGGTGTGCGTAGAGGACCTGAAGCGGCGGGCGGCGGAGGCCGCGGTGGAGCTGGTGCGGCCGGGGATGGTCATCGGCCTTGGGCACGGCAGCACCGCCCGCTACGCGCTCCTGCGCCTCGCCGAGCTTGTGAAGGCGGGCACGCTGTGGGACCTCGTTGGGGTGCCGTGTTCGACTCAGGTCGAGGGGGAGGCACGGCGCCTCGGCATCCCCCTCACCACCCTGGACGAGCACCCTGAGCTGGACCTCACCATCGATGGGGCGGATGAGGTAGACCCCGAGCTGAACCTGATCAAGGGCGGCGGCGGGGCGCTCCTTCGGGAGAAGATCGTCGCCCAAGCGAGCCGGCGCGAGGTGATCGTGGTGGACGAGGGCAAGCTCTCCCCGGCCCTGGGGACGCGGAGCCCGGTGCCGGTGGAGGTGGTGCCGTTCGGCTGGAAGACCCAGGCCCGTTACCTGGAGGCGTTGGGGGCCCAGGTCGCCCTACGCGCTGGGCCGGACGGGGCCCCGGCGAGGACCGATCAGGGGAACTTGATCCTCGACTGTCGGTTCGGCCCGATCGCCCAGCCCGAAGCGCTCGCCCGGAGGCTGGAGGGCCGGGCCGGGATCGTAGGCCATGGGCTCTTCCTTGGCCTCGCCACCGATCTCATCGTGGCCGGCCGGGACGGGGTCCGCCACGTCCGGCTGGGGTCTCGGTAGACGGCGTGGGTTTACCGGGTCCGTCCGTTCGGCTACCCTACCCCCGATACGCCCATGGACAAGATCCTGGCCCGCGTGGACGACCTCGCCCGGGAGCTTCGGGAGATCGAGGAAGCCCTGGGACAACCGGGGGCTGCCGGTCGCCCGGATTTCCCGGATCTCTCCCGGCGCTACGCCCGGCTGCGGGAGATCGTGGCCAAGGGGGAAGAGCTCAGGCGGGTCCTCGCCGAGATCGCCGAGGAGGAGGACCTCCTCGCCGAAGAGGAGGACGAGGATCTCCGGGACGCGCTCAAGGAGGAGCTGGAGCGGGACCGGGCGCGGGCGGAGCGGCTCGGGCAGGAGCTGTTGCGGATGTTCCTCCCGGAGAACCTGGACGACCGCAAGAACGCGATCCTGGAGATCCGCGCCGGCGCCGGGGGCGAGGAGTCGGCCCTGTTCGCTGCGGACCTGTTCCGCATGTACAGCCGCTATGCGGAGCGGCGGGGCTTTCAGGTGAGGGTGATGGACTCCCATCCCACCCCGCTTGGCGGGTTCAAGCAGATCGTGTTCGTCGTGGAGGGTAGCGGGGCGTACGGCCGGCTCCGCTACGAGTCGGGGGTGCACCGGGTGCAGCGGGTCCCGGAGACCGAGGCCAGCGGCCGCATCCACACCTCCACCGCCACCGTGGCCGTGCTGCCCGAGGCGGAGGAGATCGAGGTGGACATCGACCCGGCCGACCTCAAGATCGACACGTTCCGCGCGAGCGGCCCTGGCGGCCAGCACATGCAGAAGAACGAGACCGCGGTGCGCATCACCCACATCCCCACCGGGATCGTCGTCTCCTGCCAGGACGAACGATCCCAGCACCGCAACCGGGAGCAGGCGCTGCGCGTCCTGCGGGCCAAGCTGCGCGACATCGAGGAGCAGGAGCGGGAGACCGAGCTCCGGGAAGCCCGGCGGCGCCAGATCGGCAGCGGCGACCGTTCCGAGAAGATCCGGACCTACAACTTCCCCCAAGCCCGGGTCACCGACCACCGCATCGGCCTCACCGTGCACCAGCTCGCTGCGGTGCTCGATGGCGATCTGGACCTTTTGATCGAGCCCCTGCTCGCCGAGGAGGCGGCCCGGGCCCTGGCCGTGGATCACCCCCGGCCCCGCTCGTAGCGTTTCATCGCCTCGCGCGCCCGGCGCTCTTCCTCCTCCTCGATCAGCCGCCGCCGCTTGTCGACCTTGGTCTGGCCCCGGGCCACCCCGAGCTCCACCTTGGCGTAGCCGCGGTCGCTGAAGTACAGAGAGAGGGGGATCAAGGTGTACCCGGCGCGGGCGACCTTGCCCGTGAGGCGGGCGATCTCCCGGCGGTGGAGGAGGAGCTTGCGCGGCCGCTCCGGCTCGTGGCCGTACCGGGCGCTGGGCTCATAGGGGGCGATGTGCATCCCATGGAGCCACACCTCTCCGTCCTTCACCCGGGCGTAGGCCTCGTCCAGGGATACCCGCCCTGCCCGGAGGGACTTCACCTCGGACCCGGTGAGGGCGAGGCCGGCCTCGTACTTCTCCTCCACCGCGTAGTCGCGGCGGGCACGGCGGTTCCTGGCCACCACTTGGCGGGTCATGGCGGAACGAGGCTACCCAAGGTCTTCGCATTATTCCACCGTCACCGTCTTGGCGAGGTTCCGCGGCTGGTCCACGTCGGTGCCGCGCAGGCGGGCGACGTGGTAGGCAAGGAGTTGCAGCGGAGGGGTGAACGTGAACGGGAGGAGCGCCCGGGGGGCAGGAGGAAGGAGGATCAGGTGGTCGGCGAGCTCGTGGAGCTCGGGCCGGTCGTGGTCGGTGAAGGCGATCACGATCCCCCGGCGGGCCTTGACCTCCTGCACGTTGGCGAGCGCCTTGTCCGGGAGCTCGGCCTGGGAAAAGAGGAACACCACCGGCATCTCCTCGTGGATGAGGGCGATCGGGCCGTGCTTCATCTCCCCCGCTGGATACCCCTCGGCGTGGATGTAGCTGATCTCCTTGAGCTTGAGCGCCCCCTCCAGGGCGAGCGGGTAGAGGAGGCCCCGGGCGAGGTACAAGAAGTTCGGCCTCTGGTAATGATCTCGGGCCAGGGCCTCGATCTCCGGTTCCACCTCCAGGGCCCGGGCGAGGAGGGCGGGGGCGCGGGCGAGCTCGTCCGTCGCCCGTTCGAACGCGTCCGGGGACAGGACCCCCCGAACATGGGCCAGCCGCAGCCCGAGGAGGGCCAACGCGGCGAGCTGGGCGGTGAACGTCTTGGAGGCAGCGACCCCGATCTCGAGGCCGGCCCGGGTGTACAGGACCCCGTCCGCCTCTCGGGGGATCGCCGATCCGACCACGTTGGCCACGGCGAGCACCTTCGCGTTCCGGGCCTTGGCCCCGCGCACCGCCATCAGGGTGTCCACCGTCTCGCCGGACTGGGACACCGCCACCACGAGCGAGCGTGGTCCCACCGCCGGGTCCTTGTACCGGAACTCGCTGGCGACCTCCGCCGCCACCGGGATCCCGAGGAGCGGCTCCCACAGGTACTCGGCCACCAGGGCGGCGTGGTAGGAGGTCCCGCAGGCCACGAGGTACACGTGGTCGATCTCGCGGAGGTCGGCCTCCCCGAGTTCCCCTTCCCATAGGGCGTGCAGTTCCCCGCGCAGGGTGTCGGCCACGGCCACCGGCTGCTCGTGGATCTCCTTCTCCATGAAGTGCCGGTACCCCTGTTTCTCGGCGGCCAACGGGTCCCAGGGCACGTGGCGGAAGAGGGCTTCCTTCCGCCGGCCATGCTCATCCCACACCTCCACCTGGCCCGGCCGGACCCGGGCCACCTCCCCATCCCCGAGGAAGTAGAACTCCCGGGTGTAGGGAAGCAGGGCCGGGGCGTCCGAGGCCACAAACCCCTCTTCGGGGAGGACCCCCACCACGAGCGGGCTTCCCGTGCGGGCGACCACGATCTCCTCAGGACAATCGGCGTGGATCACGGCGATCGCCAACGCCCCCTCGGCTTCGCTCAGCGCCGCCCGCACCGCCCGCACCAGGTCCCCCTGGAAATGGCCCTCCACCAAGTGGACCAGGACCTCGGTGTCGGTCTGGGACCGGAACGCATGCCCTTGAGCCAGGAGTTTCTCCCGCAGGGCGCGGTGGTTCTCGATGATCCCGTTGTGGACGAGGGCGATCTTGCCCGTGCAGTCGAGATGCGGATGGGCGTTCTCCTCGGTGGGCAGGCCATGGGTGGCCCAGCGGGTGTGGCCGATGCCGAGGTTGCCGGGGAGGGGTACCTCCTCCAGGGCCTTCCTGAGCAGGGCGAGCTTGCCCACCCGCCGCACGGTGGCGATCCGACCGCCGGCGAGGACGGCCAGCCCGGCCGAGTCGTAGCCTCGGTACTCTAGGCGGGCCAGTCCATCGAGGAGAACAGCCTGGGCCGGACGATGACCGGCGTAGCCAACGATCCCGCACATACGTACGGCATTATAGCCGAGGGCTTCCGCCGGCAGGCGACGCGGTGGACACCCGGGCCGGGCGCCGCGCGAACGTAACGCAGGCCATGGTCCGCCGGGGAAGGCATTGCTATAATGGCAGGGAAAGTACGACGGGGAAGAAGAGGAGGCTAGTGATGCGCGAAGCGGAGGTGAGGGCGCTTCTTCTTGATCCGACGACGAAGACGCCTGTGTTGCTCCTCAAGGACCGGAACTCCTCGAAGGCGATGCCCATCTGGATTGGAGAGCCCGAGGCGATGTCCATCGCCCTCGAGCTCCAGGGCCATGCCTTCCCCCGTCCGTTGTCACACGACCTGATGAAGCGCTTGCTTGAGGCGTTGGGCGGGGCGCTGGAGCGGGTCGTGATCTCCAGCGTCAAAGAAACCACGTACTACGCGACGCTGGTGGTGCGGGACGGGGGGGGCGAACTCAAGGAGATCGACGCCCGGCCTTCCGACGCCGTGGCCCTGGCGTTGCGCACGCGGTCGCCCATCTACATCGAGGAAGAGGTGTTCGAGCAGTCGGCCATCGAATCTCCATTCGGCGATGAGGAGCGGTTCGAGGAGTTCGTGGACCGGGAGCTCCGGCTTTCCGAGTTCAAGCGCCTGGCGGGGTGAGGCCAGGCCGGAGCCATTGGCCGGGCAGGGGGTCGAGGGACAGCAAATCCCGCAACTCCACGCCCGGGTTTATTGTCAGCTCCAATATGGAGATGTGAAGAAGTTCGTCACCTTGAGCGCTGAATAAGACGATCTCCCGGGGCAGCCCGGTGGTCTCTTCCAGCCTGAGCAGCACCCGATGTGCGGCGCCCAGTCGGCCCTGCACCTCCAGCGTCCCTTCCTCGGGCGCGGTGACCTTGACCTGGCCGAGCCGCACCGCCAACCGGAGCTGATCCAAGCTGATGGTCGGGAGCAGCGCTTCCAGGTTGGCCGAGGTGAGGCGGGTTTCGATGCCGAGATCGATCCGGGGTCGGTAGTGAACGAGGAGCCAACCGTCGGGCACGGGGCGCAGGGCGTAGATCTCCCCGGCCACTTCCTCCGGGGCAAGCAGGTCCGCGCGCAGAGCCCAATTGCTCAGGTAAAGCAAACGTACCTCGAGCTCATGTTCTCCGGATCTCCGCAGCGCGACACGGGCAGACAGGTCCCGCACCCCGGCCCACGTGTCCAGGAGGGCGAGCAGTTTCCCGGCGGGGCGGTCTGGAGCCAGGGGCTCGATCAGCGGCCACAGCATCACCGTGAGCCCGACCAGGGCCCCGAGGATGCCCACCGTGAGAATCAACCACCACGGGTTCATGACCCGATGATACCCCGGCGCGGGTGGGGGTGGTTGTCGGCCGGTACAGGCCGGTCTAGAATTGGTTTTGGGTGATGTCCATGAAACTTCGCACGATCAGGGACTTGGACGCACGGGAGCGCAAGGTCTTCCTCCGGGCGGACTTCAACGTACCGCTTGCTCAGGGGCGGGTGGCCGACGATACCCGCATCCGGGCGGCTCTGCCCACCCTTTGCTGGCTGCTGGACCGGGGGGCCAAGGTGGCGGTGTGTTCCCACCTTGGTCGGCCGGACGGCCAGGTGGTGGAGGGGCTGCGCATGGCCCCGGTGGCGGCCCGGCTGGGGGAGCTCCTCGGCCAGCCGGTGCCCGCTTTGCGGGACTACGTTGGGGATGAGGTGCGAAGGGCGATGGCTGGGCTCAACCGGGGCGAGGTGGTGATGCTGGAGAACGTGCGGTTCCATCCGGGCGAGGAGGCCAACGACCCGGAGTTCGCCCGCGAGCTTGCCGCTCCGTTCGACGTTTTCGTGAACGATGCCTTTGCCACCGCCCACCGCGCCCACGCCTCCACGGTGGGGGTGGCCCGCCACCTCCCGGCCTATGCCGGGTTCCTCATGGAGCGAGAGGTGGAGGTGCTCGGGGGGCTGCGGGAGAACCCGCGCCGGCCGTACTACGTGCTCGTGGGCGGCAAGAAGGCCAAGGACAAGCTGGGGGTGCTCACCGATCTCCTGGGGCAGGTGGACGGGTTCCTCATTGGCGGTGGGGTGGCGTTCACGTTCCTTGTGGCCAAGGGGCACGAGGTGGGGCGGTCGGTGGTGGATGCGGAACTGGTGGGCACGATCAAGGACCTCGTCCGCAAGGCGGAGGAACGGGGCACGCGGATCTTCCTCCCGGTGGACGTGGTGGTGGCCAGGGAGCTCGCGGCGAAGGCGGAGACGCGGGTGGTGCCGACGGAGGCGATCCCTGCAGGGTGGATGGGGCTGGACATCGGCCCAGCCACGGCGGCGGCGTTCGCCAAGGTCTTCCAGGAGGCGGGCACGGTGGTGTGGACCGGGCCGATGGGGGCATTCGAGTACGCCCCGTTCGCCAAGGGCTCGGAGGCCGTGGCCAAGGCGCTGGCGAGCTCCTCGGCGTTCACCGTGGTCGGGGGCGGGGAGACCGGGGAACTGGTGGAGAAGCTGGGGCTGGCCGGGGAGTTCGGGTACGTGTCCACCGGTGGCGGGGCAACCCTGGACTTCCTGCGCGGGAAGTCGATGCCGGCGCTGGAGCCCCTGTGGGCCGCCTAGCCGGAGGGTTCGGGGGCGCGTATAATCCGGGGCGTAGGCGGGCATAGCTCAGCTGGTAGAGCGTCGGCTTCCCAAGCCGAAGGCCGCGGGTTCGATCCCCGTTGCCCGCTCCAAAGGCCTGCGGAGGTGCGCGTTGCCAACCTGTTCGGTGGACCTTTCCCTTGCCGACCTTGCTGCCTGCGTTCGGGGCTGCACCCGGTGCCCCCTTGGGGCGACGCGGCGCAACCTCGTGTTCGGCGAGGGGAACCCCCACGCCGAGCTCATGTTCGTCGGCGAGGGGCCGGGTGAGGTGGAGGACGAGACCGGTCGTCCGTTCGTGGGCCCGGCCGGACAGCTCCTGACCCAGGTCCTGAACGCGGTGAGCTTGTCCCGGGAACAGGTGTACATCACCAACGTGGTGAAGTGTCGGCCGCCGGGGAACCGGGTCCCGACCCGCTCGGAGATGGAGGCATGCTGGGAGTGGCTCGCTGCCCAGATCGCGCTGATCCGGCCGCGGATCATCGTGACCCTGGGCAACACCCCGACCCAGTGGTTCCTCGGCAAGAACGAGGGCATCGGGCAACTGCGGGGGCGGTTCTACCGGTGGAAGGGGGGCATCGAGGTGTTCCCCATGTTCCACCCGAGCTTCCTTCTCAGGAACCCGAGCAAGGTCAAAGGGAGCCCCAAGCATCTGACATGGTTGGACATCCAGGCGGTGAAGGACAGGACCTCGTTCCTCCGCTGCCCGACCCCAACAGCCTGAGCGCCGGGGACCGGGAGCGGGTGGTGGCCCAGGCCTTGGCCCGGGCGGAGGAGCTGCGCCGGGGGCGCCGGTACAAGGAAGGCATCGACCTCCTCGTGGACGTGCTGAGCTATGGGCTCGACAAGGCCCAGGTCTACTTCCGCCTTGGCAACCTCTACTTCGACGCCGGGGATCTCGGCCGGGCCGAGTACGCGTACCAGCGGGCGATCCAGGAGGACCCCAAGCACGCCGCCGCCCACCACAACCTGGGGGTCGTCTACCGCCGCCAGAAGAAGATCTCCCAGTCCGTGAAGATGCTGAAGAAGGCGCGGTCCCTCGAGCTTCGCTACCCGCGTCGGGTTCCGCTTTCCCCGGAGCAGAAGCGGGTGGTCAAGCGGCTGGCCCTGCCGATGATGCTCGTGCCCGTGGCGATCCTGGCGATCATCCTGCTCGTGTTCTGGCTGGTGGACCGGCTCACCTAGACAGGTACTGGTCGTACAGGGCTTGGGCCCGCTTCGGGTCGCGGACCCCCTTGACCAGGGCCCGCCCATCCGGGAACACGGTCAGCGCGACCTCCCCGATCTGGGCCACGAGCAGCCCCTTTTCCAGCCGTACCTCGCCCAAGGGGGCGAGCCGGGCGGCCAAGTGCGCCAGGTCCGAGGGCCCGCGGTGCCTCGGCAACACCTGGATCGCATCCCCGCACAGCACGCTCGTCTCGGACCCCTGGGCCAGGAACTCGAACCGCCGCTCCCCACAGGTGGGGCAGCCAGCGGCCCGCGCCACCGTCACCCGCTCCGCGCGGTGGGTCCACAGGTCCAGGTGGAGGAGCTCCCCGGGGCGGAGGTCCGGGCTGCGGGTGAGGACCTGGATCGCGGTGGCCGCCTGGATCGCGGCCAGGGCTTGGGGCACCGGCCCGAGGATCCCGCTCTCGGCGCAGGTGGGCAGCGCCCCGGGGGCCGGGGGCGTGGGGAACAGGCATCGCAGGCATGGCCCCTGTCCGGGCACGATGGCCATGGTCATCCCGTACGTGGCGAGCACCGCGGTGTAGATCCAGGGGAGCCTGTGCTTCACGCACGCGTCGTTCACGAGGTAGCGGGTCTCCAGGTTGTCCAACCCGTCCACGACGAGGTCCACCTTGGGGACGAGCTCCTCGGCGAGGGTGGGCCCGAGGTGGGCGGTGTAAGGGATGAGCTCGGCCTCCGGATCGATCCGGAGGAGGGCCTCGGCCGTGGCCTCCGCCTTGGGGCGGCCGAGGTCGGCGGGGGTGAGCAGGGCCACCCGGTGTAGGTTATGGACCTCCACCACATCCCGGTCCACGAGGAGGAGCCGGCGCACCCCGGCCCGCAGCAGGGCCTCCGCGGTGTGGGTGCCCAAGGCCCCACACCCGGCCACGAGGGCCCGCGCCTCCCTGAGCCGGCGCTGTCCTTGCGGCCCGAGTTGCGGCAGGATCGTCTGGCGGATGAACCGTTCGTCCATCGCGGTGTACATTGTTTCGCGAGCGGGGGTCCCGGGCAACTCCGGCCGTGGGCACTCGTTTGGCGCAAAGAGCGCGGAGGAAACAGGGGATAGGCGTCGCCC
>JANLFW010000015.1:33407-37322 GCA_024653305.1 Candidatus Acetothermia bacterium
CCGTGGGCACTCGTTTGGCGCAAAGAGCGCGGAGGAAACAGGGGATAGGCGTCGCCCATGAAGGGCGACAACTGAATCGCCGGAAGGAGGTCGCATGCGAGGGCGTGTGCTGTTGGCAGTCGCGGTCGTGGTGGTCGGCATGGTGGGGCTCGCGGCCCGGCCCGAGGACGCGGTGGTGCCGGAACTCCTGGTGGGGACCCTGGCTGGGTATGCCGGAGGTTTGGCGGGAGCGCACTTTTTCAGCGCGGCCGTGGCCTGGGCCGGATGGGGGACGATCGGGGGGGCGCTCGCCGGGATCGTGGCCGGGTACGTGGGCTATGCGGTCGGGTCGACCCTCGGGGCGGGCTTAGGGGTGGTGCTCACCGGGGCGGCGCTCGGGGCCGAGGGGGACGTGGTCTTCGCGTTCGTCGGGTCCGGGGTCGGGACAGGGGTCGCGTTTGGACTTGGGGCCATGTTCGACTTCGAATGGGCATTGCGCCTCGGGGCGCCGGCCGCCGCCGCGTTCGCCACCTGGGGGTTCAACCAAGGGGCCGGGGCGCGCCGCTAACAGCCCGTATGGCACCCGCAGCTAGGCGGTGGGGGCCAGCGCCCGGAGGAGAAGGGTGGCGTAGCTTCCGGGGGGGAGGGTGAAGGTCATGGTCACCCTTCGGCGGCCCGGGAAGCGTTCGTCCTCGTCCTCCCCGAGCCAAGCGGCTTCGGTCGGCACTGCCCATAGCCGCCGCGTCCCCTGGCCCAGGTAGACCCGGTGGAGGGCGCGGGCCCGAAGATCCGGGAGCCTCAGCCCCTCCTCCCGGAGCACCTCCTCCACGATCGAGCCCATCGCCGGATCGGTGATCCGCGTTCGGTGCGAAAGAAGCGGGATCTCCAGGCGCAGGAGCTCGCTCAAGGGCGGGGCCAGGACCCCGTCCGCTGGGGAGACGAGCGCCCCAAACGGGGTGGCAAGGTAAGCTGGGGGCACCCCCGCTTCCTGGAGCCGCCAGGCGAGGTGGCGGGAAGCGGTGCGGTTCCAAAGGAAACTTTGGTACGCGGAGAGCCAAAGGGAGAGCACCCTGGGGGTCACCAGGTTCAGGGCCTTCTTGAGCTCCGTGGGGTGATCGGCGAGGAAGGAAAGGACGCTGCGCAGGTTGGACTTGGGGGCGTGGGCCTTGAGGGTTGCCCAGTCCCCCCAGTGCTCCCGGGCCAGGCGCTTGAACCGGAGCACCCCGGGAGGATCCCCGACGAGGGGCTCGGCGAGGTAGCAGCGCAGCGCCCCTTCGACGTCCCCTTGCAGGATGAGCTTCCCCGGGAACCCAAGCCTCCGGCTCCACGACCCGAACCGCTGGAGGTCGAAGTAGTTGGGGAACCCAGCACAGGCGAGGGCCTCCCATCGCGCCCGCAGCGCCGGCACTTCCTCAGGGTCCAGGTCGCGGAGCACGATCCGGAAACGGTTTCCGGCGAGGTCCCGTGGCGAGAGCGGCCGGGGGAGGAACCCCACCCGACGGGCGGAGAACCCTGGCCCGGAAACCCACGTCGAGGCTGACCGCGTATCCACGGTGCAGTACTGGACGGCCAGGGCGTCCTTGTCCTTGAGCGCCGGGAACCGCACTGCCCCCGGTGCGATGCCAAACCGGGCGGCGAGGCGGTCGTGCACGGCCAGGGTGGGGAGGCCCCGCTTCTCCACCCGGTACACCGGATAGGTCCCACGGGGCTCGGGCCGGATGGAGAGGAGCTCCTCGACCTGGAAGTCCTCGGGGACGTGCTTGAAGCGCATCGTCACGTCCCCCGGGAGGCTTCCTCGGCCAGGGCGAGGATCTTCCGGTCGAGCCGGGACAGGGGGCGGCGTTCCGGGTCCTCGCCGGGGCCAGGCCAGGGAGCGGCGTGGACGTGCACGGTGAGCCGCTTGTGGGTGAACGCGTGCCGAACCGTGCCAAGAAGCCGGGCTTCGGCCAGCCCGTACCGGGCGAGAAGGGCCGGCAAGGCGTCCTCGCCCTCGGCCATGGGAACCCCCCACAGCCCGCCCAGGGCTTGCCCGTCCCGCCGCTCCAGGACGTACCCAGTTTGTCCCTTGAGCGCAAGCGCCACTGCCTCCACCGCCCGTGGGCGCCTGGCCCGCGGGGCGGGGTACCGCTCCGGGGCGAGCTTCCCTGCGCAGAACGGGTTCACCGGGCAGGCCGGGCACTGGGGGGCCTTGGGCGTGCAGGCCGTGGCCCCGAGGTCCATCAGGGCCTGGTTCCATGTTCCCGCGTTCTCGGGATCGAGCAGGGCCTGGGCCATGTCCCCAAGCCACTGCCCGGTCGGCTGTTCGACCGCGAACAGGCGCGCCAGCACCCGCCGGGCGTTCCCGTCCACCGCGGCCACGGCTTCCCCGAACGCGATCGACGCCACCGCGGCCGCCGTGTACGGGCCAACCCCGGGGAGCTTTAACAGCTCTGCGTACGCCCGGGGAAGTCCCGTCCCGGCCACGGTCTGCGCCAGCCGATGGAGGTTCCGGGCCCGCCGGTAGTAGCCGGCCCCGGCCCAAACCCTGAGCACCTCCTCCTCGGGTGCTTGGGCCAATGCCTGTAGGGTGGGGAAGGCCGCGAGGAACCGGGCGTAGTAGCGGAGGGCCTGGTCCACCCGGGTCTGCTGGAGGAGGACCTCGGCGATGAGGATTCGGTACGGGTCGCGGGTGGCCCGCCACGGGAGGTCCCGCTGGTGGCGGGCGTACCAGGCGCGGAGTGCCCGGCGCATTTCGGCCACTTGGGTCAATGGGGTGGGCACAGGCCAAGCCTACCCTGCCTTGGCCACCCCCGGCCAGATGGTTGGCCGCCCCGGGAGCCCGCGCTACCATGGAGCCGAAGGAGGGGTGATGGAGGAAAGACGGAAGCTCACGATCCCGGACCTTCTCGCCATGGTGGAGCGGGGGGAGAAGATCACGTTCCTCACCGCCTACGACTACCCGACCGCCCTCCTCGAGGACCGGGCGGGGATGGACATGATCCTCGTCGGGGATTCGGGGGCGATGTGCCTGCTTGGGCACAAGACGACGCTCCCGGCCACGATGGACTTCATGGTGGCGATCACCGGTGCTGTAGCGCGGGCGGCGAGCCGGGCGTTCGTGGTGGGGGACATGCCGTACATGTCCTACCAGCCATCGAACGAGACCGCCGTGCGCAATGCGGGCCGGTTCATCGCCGAGGGCGGGGCGGACGCGGTGAAGCTGGAGGGCGGGGCGCGGATGGCGGAGCGGGTGGAGGCCATCGTTCGGGCGGGGATCCCGGTGATGGGGCACATCGGCCTCACGCCGCAGGCGGCGAGCATGATCGGTGGCCTCAAGTCCCAGGGCCGCAGCGCCGCCACGGCCCGCGCCCTCATCGACGACGCCAAGGTGCTTGAGGAGGCGGGGGCGTTCGCGATCCTCCTTGAGGCGATCCCGGCCCGGGTGGCGGAGCTGATCGTGAAGCGGGCCAAGGTTCCGATCCTCGGGATCGGCTCCGGCCCGGCCTGTCACGGCCAGCTCTTGATCGTCCACGACATCCTCGGCCTCTTTGAGGCGTTCACCCCAAAGTTCGTCAAGCGCTATGCGGATCTCGCGCCGATCATGCTCCAGGCGTTCCAGGAGTACATCCGCGACGTGAAAGAGGGGGCCTTCCCCGGCCCCGAGCACGTGTACCACATCCCCAAAGAGGAGTGGGAGCAGCTTCAAAAGCTCCTCGGGCCATAATCGCCAGACCTGCTTTGGCTGGAGAAGCCGTTCAGGTAGATCTCCCAGATTCCTTTGCCGTCTTTCTGGGCCATCTCGCTCGGGCAGTTGGCCCGGGGTAGCGTGAGCCACTGTACGAAGTGTAGATGGGGCAGCTGCCCGTGTCGTGGGGGCTCATGCACGACACAAGGTCTGAACCTCCCGCTCGGATGTTCAAGTGGGCCATATCGCCTCCCTTAGCTCGTAGTCCCGTC
>JANLFW010000016.1 GCA_024653305.1 Candidatus Acetothermia bacterium
AGAGCCACAGGCCTGCTTGGACCGGCACCATCCCGGAGGACTCCCCCGGACGAAACGAGAGGCATTTCAGACCGAGCGGCGCCCGAAGGGGCCGCCGACCCCAAGAGCCACACCCCCGCCACGCCTCCATCCTACTAGCTACATCACCGGGCACAAATCCGATGGTAGACCCCATGTCCCGCCGTGAAGCCCTTGGAAAGGATACTTTCGCTTCTTGCCCCCGTATCTTCCGGCCTAGTGGCTGCTACGGGTGTAGCCTGCCCCGCAGCCGTATAATACAAGCGCCTTACGGTATTGACTGTTTGAAAAGGGGGGACGTATGAACAGACGGTTCGCAATGGCGATGGCAGCCTTGCTGATCGCAGACGTGGTGGGCGCGGCGGGGGCGCTTAAGCTCTGTGACTACAGGTCCCCGCAGACGGACCTCACGAGCCTGTGGCTCTCGGCGAACTACCGGTACTTCGACAGCCCGACCACACCGGGAGTGGATGTCAATGCCGGTCGGGCAGTGGTGAGTTTCAACAAGCTCTACGACTCTCCGAACCTCGGGTACACGCTCGCCGGTGTGGGCGATCTGGGGCTCGTCAACCTGGGGCTCTCCGACGTGGCGACGCAGGCGTCGGGGACGCTCCGCTACTACATCGCGGAGCAAGAGCCCTACTTCGGGTTCGCCGGGTTCGAGGGTGGGTACGCCACCGGGCAGCCGCTGCCGGGGTTGCGGATGAGCGTGGGGGCCGGTTACGGCCGGTTCTCGAATGTGACACCGCTCGCGAAGGCGTTCCGTATACAGTCCATTCTGCTTGAGCGAAAGGCGATCTCCACAGCATTGCCCGACGACACGATCCTCGCCGTCGGGAAGGAGATCGGCCGTCGGATCGAGTATGCCGACGTCAAGGACCTCGTGGCGACGGTGGTCAGGCTGCTCGAAGGCGCATCAGGGACGAAGCTCGATGCCCGCACGATCTTGATGGTCGAGGACGAGATCCTCGCCACGGGGCGTGAGCGGTACTGCGGATGGGCGGTGCAGGCCGGCCTCGGCTATGAGGTCGTGGATCCGTACGATGGCCCGCGCGACCTCGTGGTGACCGCGGCGGCGGACGCGGCGTACGCCCCCGAGCCCGGATCGCAGCTTCTGTTGCGAGCCGCGGCCGCAGGCCCATTCGACATCCTGAACCAGCACACGCTCACCGTTACCGCGTCCTATGAGCGCGTCCTGGACGAAATCTCGTCGTTCCAGGGCAGCATCGCCCTGCAGCGGGTGAAGCCGGTTGATGCCGATGCGGTCGACTCCATCTCGAGCACCTTCCAGATCTCGTTCTTAGTTGGGGGAGCGAACATCGGGATCAGCCTCTCGTTCGGCAAGGTTGCCAACGCCACCGAGTGGTCCAAGGACCTCAGCATCTCGCTCGCGCTGAAGCTCCTGTAATCCGAGAGCAATCTCTTCTATGGCGCCATCCCGGGACGTAGTGTCCCGGGATGGCGTTTGAATGCGCCCTCGTTGACTACTTCAAGCTCCATTCGCCACCCCGATGGCAACCCCACTTCCGTTCTACCGAGGCTGCGCGCACAACACGTACGATGCGTACAGCGTGACCCACTTGCTGGGTTGATCCCGCTTCTCGAGGTTCGCCTGCATGCGCCCGGAGGGCGTGACCTCGAGCACCCATTTCCCCTCGGGTGTACGCTTCTCATGCAGCACCGCAAGCGCGTCGGCCATGCGCTCATCCCGATAGCCAAGCTTTGTCAGCACCCACAGGCCGCGCAGAATGTCATAGCGGTAGAACCAGGGGAAGCCCAGCTTCAGCCAGTTGGGGTTGATCGTCCGAAATCCATGATGGTCAGCCTTGTACAGGTGGTGCATGAGTAGGAACTCCACCCCGCAAGCTGCGGCTTTCTCTATCCTAGGTGTACGCCGATCCGGTGGGATCTCGGCCACGGCCTCCAGGGGGCAGATTGTCCCGAAGAAGCACCCGTGCTTGTCCCGCACGTGGGCCTTCCAATAGGGGCAAAGCCACCCACCATCGGCGTTTTGAATCTCCAGGAGCCAGTCCACCGCTCGCCACAGGCGCGGATCATCCTCGTAGCCCAGTCGCAACAGGGCAGCGACCACGTTGCCCGTGAGGCAGGAGAGGGTCATCTGATGAACCAGGTCGGCGATAAAGGCCCCCTCCTCCGGCGGTCCTTTCCCGCGTGCCAGGCATTTCCTGACAACGCGCGCGTGCTCCCGGCGCGCCCCCTCTTCTCCGAACTCGGCAAAGCCCCCGTTGGGCTGTTGGAAGTGGAAGAGGTATTCCACCGCGCGGCGAACTCGCTCATCGTCGCGGCAAAGCCCAAGGTACCCAAGCAGCATCACCGTCCAATAGGTGGACTTGTACTTGGGCAGGTAAGGATTGTCGGGGTCGCCCCAGTATCCATGGAGGACCTGGCGAGCGAAGACACGTTTGACTACAGGTGATCGGGGAATAGCCTTGAGGGCTGCCTGCACCTCGGGGTCATTCTTTGGCCTGTCCAGGAGATACTGGAGGGCCCAGTATCGTACAGAGGGATTGTCGGGTTCTAGCAACCAACCGAGCGTCTCCTCCATCGCCTCCTCCTGAGGGCACGTGCGGCCCATCCTGGTACGCGTGATGACACGCACTTTTGCACCAGCACGGCGTCAGTGTACCAGGTCGCGACCCTGGGAAGACCGCGTCCGACTCGACAGCGGGGTTGTCGGAAATCGTACGGAAATTATTAGGTATCGAACAAATTCGGGGAGGCGAGCGATGGACATCGGAAAGCTGAAGCAGGTATGTATCGAGGTGATGGAAACAGCACCGGCGGCGTATCTAACCACGATCGGCGCCGACGGATACCCGCACACCCGAGCCATGTTCAACCTGCGCAACCGAGGGCAGTACCCGAACCAGGCCCACTTGTTCACCAATCACCAACGCGACCTGCTCGTCTACTTCACCACCAATACCTCCTCGGGCAAGGTGCGCGAGATCCGGGCCAATCCGCGGGTATCCGCCTACTACTGCGACCCGTGTCAGGTCAAGGGCGTGATGCTGTGCGGAGATATGGAGATCGTGGACAACTCAGAGCTCCGCCGCGCTCTGTGGAACGAGGGGTGGGAACGGTACTACCCTGGTGGGCCGGATGACCTGGACTACACCGTGCTCCGCCTGGTCCCCAAGCTGGCCATGGGCTGGTACAAAGGACACCGGTTCGAGTTCCGCCTGGAGGGGGCGTGAAGGGCCGAAGCCGGGGCGGGTTCCTGATCGGTCGGATCAACCGCCTGGCGGGGAGGATCTTCGCCCTCATGCTCAAGGAGTACGGGGTGGAGATCAGCCCAGCCCAAGGGCGGATCATGTTCGTGCTGTGGCAGGAGGACAGGGTGCCGATCCATGAGCTGGCACGAAAGACCTCCCTCAAGAAGTCCACCCTGACCAGCTTGCTCGACCGGCTGGAGGGGGCCGGTTATCTGCAGCGAGCGCGCTCCCCCCGCGATCGCAGGGAGGTCCTGGTGGTGCGTACGGAGAAGGACCGGGCCTGGCAGGACACCTACGTGCGTGTTTCCCAGGAGATGACGCGCCTGTTCTACACCGGGTTCTCCGAGCGGGAGATCGACCAGTTCGAGGGTTATCTGGAGAGGATCCTGGCCAACCTGGCTGCTGTTGAAGGGGGATTCGGCGAGGGCAAAGCCCCGCTTCGGAGGGGACCGAGCATGGAACAGGGTGAGGACTAAGGGAGGTGGCATGTCGAGTCTTAGGAGGGGCGGGTCTTACAAGCCAACACAGGGGATGCCATCATGGCCGAGATGCCGCACGGAGTGGCGGTATGGTGTCCTTTCCCACAAGGTGATCGCCATCGACGCCGGGCACGTGTGCCAGAACCTGTACCTCGCGTGCGCGGCGATTGGGGCGGGGACGTGCGCGATCGGCGCCTACCACCAGGAGAAGATGGACGCCCTCCTCGGGGTGGACGGGGTGGACGAGTTCACGATCTACCTCGCCCCGGTGGGGAAGATCAAGGCGTAGCGCCCCGGACCGTGGGGAGGGCCCGCGCCCTCCTGGGACGGGTCCCTCCTTGTCCCTCGCCAGAAGGGGACGATACACTCCGCACGTGACTGGCGCGAAGGGCATGCTTGGGCTGTTGGCGCTCGTGCTCGCGGGACCCTTGGGGATGGCGGCCCCGCCCTCCGTGGCCGCCACGACGTCCATCGTCGGGGACGTGGTGGCCCAGGTGGGGGGCGAGCGGATCTCCCTCTCTGTCCTCATGCCCCTGGGGACCGATCCCCACGCGTTTGAGCCCACGCCGCGGGACCTCGTGGCCCTGGCCCGGGCGGAGGTGGTGTTCGCAAGCGGGGCCGGGCTGGAGGAGACGCTGGCCCCCATCCTCACCAGCCCCGAGGTCCAGGCAAAGGTGGTGGACCTGTCAGCGGAGGTGCCCTTCCGAACCCTGGAGGACGAGGAGGGGATCGATCCCCACGTGTGGCTCGACCCGACGAACGTGATCCTGTGGACCCGGCGTATCGAGCGCGCGTTGAGCGCGGTTGACCCCGCGGGGGCGGAAGAGTACGCGGCCCGCGCCGAGGCCTACCGGTCCGCCCTGCACGACCTCGACCTGTGGATCCAGGACCAGGTGGCGGCCATCCCCGCCGACCGGCGCCGGCTGGTGGCCGACCACCGCGCCCTGGGCTACTTCGCTGCCCGCTACGGGTTCGTGGAGGCCGGGGCGATCGTGCCCTCCTTCAGCACCCTCGCCGAGCCGTCGGCCCGGGACCTGGCCCAGCTCGCGGACCAGCTCCGGGCGCTTGGCGTGCCGGCGGTGTTCGTGACTCCCACGTTCAGCCCCGCGCTGGCCGCGCAGCTGGCCGCCGACACCGGGGTGCGCATCGTCATCCTCTACCTGGGAACCCTGACCGGCCCGGACGGGCCGGCGCCGGACTACCTTGCGATGATGCGGGAGAACGTGCGGCGGATCGTGGAGGCACTGAAAGGATGAGCCGCTCCTGCCCGGACCTGGCCCACACCGGGGCCTCGGCGGTGGAGGCCCGCGAAGTCGCGGTCGCCCTGGACGGGAAGGTCGCCCTGGAGGGGATCACGTTCCGGCTTGAGCCGGGCGACCTCCTTGCCGTGGTGGGCCCGAACGGCGCGGGGAAGACGACCCTGTTGCGGGTTCTTTCCGGGACGCTCCTTCCCGCCGCAGGGGAGGTGCGGATCTTCGGGGCCCGGCCGGCGCGCCACATCTGCATTGCCTACCTCCCCCAGCGGACCGAGGCCGACCTCCGCTTCCCCCTCGCGGTGGCGGACGTGGTGATGATGGGCCGGGTGGGAAAGCTCGGGCCCCTCCGCCGCCCGGGGAGGCCGGACCGGGAGCGGGTCGCCCAGGCCCTGGGGATCGTGGGGATCCCCCACCTCGCCCGGCGGCCGATCGCCGAGCTCTCCGGCGGGGAGCGGCAGCGGATGTTCATCGCCCGGGCCCTGGCCCAGGAGGCAAGCGTCCTCCTCCTCGACGAGCCCCTGGCCGGGCTCGACCTCCCGGCCCAAGAGGGGATCCTCGAGCTCCTCGGGCGCCTGCGGGGGGAGGGGATCACCGCGGTCGTTGCCCTCCACGAGCTTGCCCTTGCCCAGGCCCACTTCCCGCTTGTCCTCCTCCTCAACCGGCGGGCGGTGGGGTTCGGGCCGCCGGGGGCGGTGTTCACGCCCGATCGGCTCCGGGACGCGTACGGGAGCGGCCTCCGGCTCCTGGAGACCCCCTCCGGCTCCCTGGCCCTGGGGGAGAGCTGCTGCGAGGGGGACCATGGTTGAGTTCCTCCTCGCCCCCCTGGCCTACCCGTTCATGGTGCGGGCGCTTCTCGCGGCGGCCGTGGTGGGGGCGACGTGCGGGGTGGTGGGGACGTACGTGGTCCTGCGGGGGATGGCGTTCTTCGGGGACGCGCTGGCCCACGCGATCCTCCCCGGGGTGGCGGTGGGCTACCTCGTCCACCGGGGAAACCGGGGGGCGATCCTCCTGTGGGCCCTGGGGACGGCGGCCGGGGCGGCGCTGGGGATCGGGGCCCTGAGCCGGCGGGGCCGGTTCCGGGAGGACACGGCGATCGGGATCGTGTTCGTGGGCCTGTTTGCCCTGGGGATTGCCCTCATCTCTACCGTGCGGGGCTACGCGGTGGATCTTGCGCACTTTCTCTTTGGAAACGTGCTCTCCGTTTCACCGTTCGACCTTGGGCTCACGGGGGGGATCGGGGGGGCGGTGGTGCTGGCCGTGGTCTTGTTCTACAAGGAGTTCCTGGTGGTGTCGTTCGACCCCACGTTTGCGGCGACGCTGCGGTTGCGGACGGGGCTTTTCCGGTACCTTCTGCTCCTCCTCATTGCGGTGACGGTGGTCATTTCCCTCCAGGCGGTGGGGGTGGCGCTGGTGCTCGCGATGCTCATCACCCCCCCGGCCACAGCGTACCTTCTGGCGCGGCGGCTTCCGGGGATGATGGTCCTGTCCGCGGCGGTGGGGGTCCTCTCCGGGGTTGTCGGGCTCTACGTCTCGTTCTACGTTGGGATCGCGAGCGGCGCCTCGATCGTCCTCGTGGCCACGGCCTGTTTCCTGTTCGCTCTTCCACTGTCGCGACCGCGCCGCCTTCACCTCCGAAACACCTAGGTCTCTCACAAACCGCGATTTGACCGCAGGTCTTCTTCTTCCATATACTCGCATTATCTGGAGCGTTCTGGAGCGTTTCATGAAGGCGGCGGGACTCGCACCCGTAGGCTGGTGCCGCAACGCCCCACCGGGCCCGTGGGGGAGCTGGCCTCCGAGGCGCTTTCTTGTCGCCGTCCCTGCAACGAGGGGCGAGCAGTGCTAGCCGCACCATTCTGCTGTGCACTGTGGGCGAAAAGCGGCGATCCCTGGCACCCCCTGATCAACCACATGCTGGACACGGCCGCCGTGGCCCACGCGGTTCTCCTCCGCGAGCCCAAGGTCACCCTGGCCCTCTACGCCCGGGACTGGGATCTGCCGGTGGAGGAGGCGGTGCGGTGGGTGGCCTTCCTGGTAGGGCTGCATGACCTGGGCAAGGCAAGCCCGGTCTTCCAGGCGGCCTGGGAGGAGGGGGCCAAGCGAACGCGAGAGGCGGGCCTCCCTTTGGAGGAGGGCCTGGACCGGGTGGCCCACGGGGTCTTCACGGAACTCTTCCTCAAGACGCTCCTTAAGAAGAGGGGGCTCGCCCAGCGGGCGGCCAACGACCTCGCCGCCGCCCTCGGCGCTCACCACGGCTGCCCGGCGAGCGCCGAGGAGAAGAGGGCGGCCCGCCGCCAGCTCAAGGGGGAACATCCCCTCTGGTGGGAGGCCCGGAGGTGGCTTCTGGAGGAGCTCTTCGGCAGGCTCCAGGCGCCTCTTCCCCGGCTGGAGGCGGATGGGGAGGCCAAGCCCGAGGCCGTGCTCCGGGTCATGGCCCTCGCCTCCTTCGCCGACTGGGTGGCCTCGGACCCGGGCTTCTTCCCCTACGGTCGGGACCCGCTTTCCCCTAGCTACTTTGAGGAGGCCCTGCGCCTCGCCGGGGAGGCCCTGGCCCGGCTCGGCTGGCGGCCTTTCCGCCTTCCCCCCGAGAAGGCCTTTCAGGAACTTTTCCCGTATATCCCGGAACCCAACCCGCTCCAGAAGACCCTCCCCCAGGTGCTGGGGAAGCCCGAGGAGCCGGTCCTCATCCTGGTGGAGGCCCCCATGGGCATGGGGAAGACGGAGGCCGCGCTGTTCGCCCATCACCTCCTCCAGCGCGCCCTAGGTCACCGGGGCCTCTACGTGGGCCTGCCCACCCAGGCCACGGCCAACGGCATCTTCCCCAGGGTCCAGGCCTTTCTGGAACGCCTGCTGGAAGAAGAAAGGGTGGAGGTCCAGCTCCAGCACGGCACCGCTCTGCTCAACACGCGCTACGCCGAGCTTGTGGAGAGGGCCGCTCCCGCCCAGGTGGGAGAGGAGGGGGAAGAGGGAGGCGCGGTGGCCTCGGCGTGGTTTTCCGCCCGCAAGCGGGCCATGCTGGCCCAAAACGGGGTGGGCACCCTGGACCAGGCCCTCCTTGGGGTGCTCCGGGTCAAGCACCACTTCGTACGACTATGGGGCCTCATGAACCGGGTGGTGGTGTTGGACGAAGTGCACGCCTACGACGTCTACACTTCGGGTCTGTTGCTGGCCCTCTTGCGCTGGCTCAGGGCCCTGGGCTCCAGCGCCCTCGTCCTGACCGCCACCCTCCCCCCTTCGAGGCGCAGGGCCATTCTCTCCGCTTGGACCGGGGAGGAGGTCAAGGGTGATCTTGGGTCTTATCCCCGGGTAGTCCTGGTAGAGCGGGACCAAGTCAAGGCGGTGTCCCTACCCGCCGCGCGGGAGGTGGAGGTGGTCCTCCAGGCCGCGCCTGTGGACTTGGCCGCCCTTGCCGAGAGGCTACAAGGGGCTCTCCCCGGAGCCCTGGGGGCTATCGTCAACACCGTGGACCGGGCCCAGTCCCTCTATCAGGCCCTGGGGGAGGAAAGGCCCCTCACGCTGGGGGAGCTCGCCGGTCTTCTCGGCGAGGGCGAAGGGAATGGCCCCTGGCGGGATGTCCTGTCCTCCTTGCCTGGGCAGGGGGACGCCGTGGTGGGGAAGCGCCTTGCGGACGGCACCTTGGTCTTCCTCCTCCACGCCCGCTTCCCTGCGGAGGAGCGGGCCTTGCGGGAGGGAGTGGTCCTCGCCCTCTTCGGCAAGTACGGCCCCCGGCCGGAAAAGGCGATCCTGGTGGCCACGCAGGTGGCGGAACAGAGCCTGGACCTGGACTTTGACCTGCTCTACACGGACCTCGCCCCAATAGACCTACTCTTCCAGCGGGCGGGGAGGCTCCACCGCCACGAACGCCCACGCCCCAGCGCCCACACCTCCCCCCGGCTCCTTCTCAGCATTCCCAAGGGTCTCACCTTCGGCCCGCCCCTTTATTGGGACCGGGTCTACGAGGAGTTTGTGCTCCTTTCCACCTGGCGAGCACTAGAGGGGCGCGCCTCGCTTCGCATTCCCCAGGACCTCGAGCCCCTCCTGGAGGAGGTCTACGAGGCCGAGGACGCCGAGAAGTTCCCCGAGGGCCTTCGGGAACGGGCACGGGAGAGCCTGAGGCGCCTAAAGGAGCGCCGGAGGAAGGAAGCGGATACCGCCGAGAAGCTTGCTCTGAGCGAGCTAGAAAGCCTCCTCGCCTACTGGGACGAGGCGGCGTTGGTGGGGGAGCTCCGCCTCGAAGACGACGAAGAAAAGCGCCATACCCAGCGCTTCCTCACCCGCCTGGGCGATCCCAGCGTGGCCGTGGTTCCGCTCTTCCGGCTGGGGGAGGGGCTCTACCTGGACCGGGAGGGGCGGCGCAGGGCGCCACTCGAGGGGGAGCTCTCCCGGGACGAGGCCGAGGCCCTCTTCGGCCACGTGGTGCGGCTGTCCCGCTTCCCGATCGTCCGGGACCTCGTTCAGGAGGAGCCACCCGCCGCCTGGAGGCGAAGCGGACTGCTGCGGGGCCTGAGGCCTCTGGAGGTAGGAAGGGTTTTCCGCAATAAGGGTGAGGCCTTTCGCGTGGAACTGGACCCGGAGTTGGGGGTCGTCTATGAGCCAGCGTAATCGTCAGGACCTATCGGGTTCTGGCGGTGGTCTGAAGAGGGGAGGTGAGCCCTTGGAGGAACAGAAGTTCAATCTCGTGGAGGAGCCCTGGATTCCCGTCCTGCGGGGCGGGCGGGTGGTGGAGGTGGGGATCAGGGAGGCCCTCCTCGAGGCCCCAAGCATCGCCCGCATCGAAACGCCTTCCCCCCTGGAGGAGGCCGCCCTCCACCGCCTGCTGCTCGCCCTCCTCCACCGGGCCCTAAAGGGCCCCCGCCGCCCGGAGGACGTTCTGGACTGGTGGCGGGCGGGAGGCTTTCCCAAGGCGCACATCCAGGACTACCTGGAACGCCATCGGGACCGGTTCTTCCTCTTCCACCCCCAGGCCCCCTTCCTCCAGGTGGCGGACCTTCCTGCGAAAAACCCCCTCCCCTGGAGCAAGCTCCTCCCCGAGCTCGCCAGCGGCAACAACCCCACCCTATTTGACCACACCACCGAGGAAAACGTCCCCAAGGCTAGCTATGCTCAGGCCGCCCGGGCCCTCCTCGTCCACCAGACCTTTGCCCTCGGGGGCCTGCTCCGCCGCCACGGGGTGGGCTCGGCCAAGGATGCGCCCGTGGCTCGTCCTGCTCTCTTTCTGCCCACAGGGGGGAACCTCCTGGAAGCCCTTCTTCTTAACCTCGTTCCCTACACCCCGGAGGACGACGCCCCCATCTGGGAGGTACCGCCTTTGAGGCTTGGGGACCTCGAGGGCGCCAAGACCGAGTGGCCCCTCTCGGGCAGGACCAGGGTCTACACCTGGCCCTCCCGGGGGGTGCGCCTCCTGGACGAGGGGGATGGGGTGCGCCACATGGCCTACGGCCCGGGGGTGGAGCCCCTGGAGGCCTTCTACCGCGACCCCATGGTGGCCCAGCGCCTAGACCCGAGGGGCGGCTCCGTGGTGCTGAGGCTTTCCACCGAAAGGAGCTTCTGGCGCGACTTCTCCGCTATGCTCCCCAGGCAGGAGGGCAAGGTGGCTGCCACGGTGGAACACGCGGATGAGCTCCAGGGCCTCTTGGAGGAGGAAGGAGTGGAGATCCGCCCCACCTTGCGTGTCCTTGGCCAGGTCTCGGACCAGGCCAAGATCCTGGACCTCCGCCGGGAGGTCTTCCCCCTGCCGCCCGGGCTTCTTTCCCCGAGAGGAGAGGAGAACCTGGAGAAGGCCCTCAAGGCCGCCGAGGAGCTTGGGCAAGGCCTGCGCAACCTTGCCCTTCAGGTGACCCGGGCGGTGGTGGGGGAGAGGGACCGCAAGGAGCTCGTCGACTTCGCCGGCTCTCTTCCGCTGGAGCGCCTTTACTGGCATGCACTGGACGGGGCCTTTCCGGGGTTTTTGGGGCGGATCAGTGAGGAGGGTGCAGTAGAAACCTGGCGGCAAGAGCTGAGGTGGGCAGCTCAGGAAGCATGGACGGCCACCCGTCTCTTCCTGGGCACGGGGGCCAGGCACCTGAAGGCCCTGGCCCAGGGGGAGCGGGTTCTGGGACGGTTGCTTGGGCGGCTCGGTGCGGAGGTGAAGGCATGAGCCACGGAGAGCGGTTTTTGGATTGGCTGGAGCGCCTCAAGAGAGAGAAGGCCTGGACGGCGGCGCGGGCAGCCCTCAGGCGGAGCCTCGCCTTTCCCCCTGGGGCCTACCCCAAGGCCATGCCCTACGTGGAGCCCTTCGTGAAGGAAGAGGGCTGGAGGCGGGAGGCCCACTACCTGGTGGCGGCCCTGTACGCCCTGAAGGACGGGGACCACCGGGGGGGCCACACCCTGGCCCGGGCCCTAAGGGAGAAGGCGCAGGACCCAGGAAGCGTGGAGCTGCGCTTTTTGGCCCTCCTGGACGCCGACCGGGACCAGATCGCCTTCCGGTTGCGCCAGGCGGTGGGGCTTTTGAAGGGAGGGCTGGACTTCGCCCGGCTGTTGGACGACCTCCTGGGCTGGTTTGCGAGCCCGGAGCGCCGGGTCCAGGTCCGCTGGGCCAGGGAGTTTTACGGTGAAGAGGCGGCTAAAGGGATCCAGGACAGCGGAGCAGAGGAGGTGGAGGCATGAAGCTTTTGGAAGCGCATGTGATTCAGACGGTGGCCCCGTGCAACCTGAACCGGGACGACACGGGAAGCCCCAAGGACGCCCTCTTCGGGGGTTATCGGCGGGCCAGGATCTCCAGCCAGGCCCAGAAGCGGGCGGTCCGGGTGGCCTTCAGGGACTGGTCCCTCCTTTCCGAGGAGGAGCGGGCCGTGCGGACGAAGCGTCTTCTGGAAGAGCTTTTCCGCCGGCTTGGGGACGTGGAGGAGGCCGCGGCGCGCCGGGCCATAGAGAACGCCTTGAACGCCATGGGCTTTGGGGTGAAGGAGGGGAAGACGGAGTACCTCCTCTTTCTGGGGCACAGGGAGCTGGACGAGCTCGCCCGCCTGATCCGGGAGAACCTCGAAGCCCTTTCCGGAGAGGTGAAGGGGAAGAAGAAGGCGGACGTAGACCCCGATCTGAAAGAGACCCTGGAGCGCGTCCTGGACGGGGGCAAGGCCGTGGACGTGGCCCTTTTCGGGCGGATGCTGGCGGACCGGCCCGAGCTCGGGGTGGACGCCGCGGCCCAGGTGGCCCACGCCATCTCCACCCACAAGGTGGACCGGGAGTTTGACTTCTACACCGCCGTGGACGACCTGAACCCCAAGGAGGAGACGGGGGCCGGGATGATGGGGGACGTGGAGTTCTACTCCGCCACCCTCTACCGCTACGCCCTGGTGGACCTGGAGAAACTTTTGGAGAACCTCCAGGGGGACAAAGACCTGGCCTTGAAGGGGGCCTTGGCCTTTCTAGAGGCCTTCGCCCTGACCCTCCCCTCAGGCAAGCAGAACAGCTTCGCCGCCCACAACCCGCCCCTCTTCGTGGCCTTCCGCGCCGGGGCGGGGCTTCCCCGCAACCTGGCCACGGCCTTTGAGAAGCCCGTGTGGGGCAAGGAGGGCAGGGCGCTCTCCACGTTCTCGGTGGAGGCCCTGCTCCGGGAGTGGGAAACGTTTGACCGGGTCTACGGCACCCTCGATCCCGAATGGAAAGGAGCGCTGAACCTCACGGAAGCGGGTAGAGTGGAATGGCTTCCGTTGTTGCCGACCATGCCGCGCCTCAGGGAGGAGGCCGAGAAGGCGATGGAAGCTCTGTTGGGGGTGTAGGATGGCCACCCTGCTTCTTCGTCTTCAAGGCCCCCTGCAGTCCTGGGGCACCCGGAGCCGCTTTGACCACCGGGACACCTGGCCCTACCCCACGAAAAGCGGGGTGGTGGGCCTCCTGGCGGCCGCCCTCGGCCGGGACAGGAGGGAAGACGTTTCCGACCTGGCCGCCTTAATGATGGGCGTGCGGGTGGACCGGAAGGGGGTCCTCAAGGTGGACTACCAGACCGCCCGGAACATCATCCCCGCTAGCCTAAGCAGTCCCAATCGGGACGTGCAAAGCTGGCGGTACTTCCTTTCCGACGCCGCCTTCCTGGTGGGCCTCGAGGGGGACGGGGAGCTTCTTCGCCAGCTCCACGAAGCCCTGAAGAACCCCCGTTTCCCCCTCTACCTGGGCCGCAAGAGCTACGTCCCGAGCCCTCCCCCCTATCTGCCCGATGGCCTCCGGGACGCCGCGCTCAGAGAAGCGCTCCGAGACTACCCCTACCTCTCGGAAGAGCCTCCACACGAGGACCTTCTCCTCGTCTTGGAGGCGCCCGACGGCCAAGGGCGCCTCGTGTACGACCAGCCCATAGCTCCGTTTGCCGACCGCCGTTTCGGGCCCCGGTACGTGCGGGAGGAGACGCTGCCCAAGGAGGAGGTGCGCGTTGTGGCTGAGTAAGCTTGTGCTGAACCCGCGTTCGGCGGCGGTGCGGCGTGACTTGGCCAACCCCTACGACATGCACCGCACGCTCGTGTGGGCCGTGGCCGGGGAGGCCGTGGCAGGACGGGAGCGCCTCCTGTGGCGGCTGGAGCCAAGGCGGAATCAAGAACCGGTGCTCCTCGTCCAGACGCTGACCTGTCCAGACTGGGACCTCCTCCTCCAGCGGCACCCTGGTTATGCCCAGGTCGACCCGACCAGCCCAAAGGTGTTCGACCCGAAGCTCTACTCCGGCCAGGTGCTGCGGTTCCGCCTCAAGGCAAATCCGACGGTAAAGCGTCTTGGCAAGCGACTTGGGCTTCTTACCGAGGAAGGTAAGATGTCCTGGCTCCACCGCAAGATGGCCCAAGCCGGGTGTCAAGTGTTGGCCGCTGCTGTTGTCTCCGAGGAACGCGTCGTGGGGTTCAAGGAAGGGGCAAAGCTTACGGTGTTCGCAGCCTTGTTCGAGGGTCTGCTGCGAGTGGAGGAACCTGGTGCCTGCCGAAAGGCGATCGAGCGCGGTATCGGTCCGGCCAAAGGGCTGGGGTTGGGCCTCCTGTCGGTTGCGCCTCCGCGCTAGACCATGGCCACGTCCGGGAAGAGCCTACGCGAGCTTCCCCAGTTCTCCGACGGGCTTTCCTTCCTGTACCTGGAGCGAGCGGTGGTGGAGCAGACCCACGGGTCGGTGACGGCGTTTCGCAAGGACGATGTGGTGGCGATCCCCGCGGCAGCGGTGGGTGTTCTCATGTTGGGTCCTGGCACTACGATCACCCATGCCGCTGTGAAGACCCTGACTGACCATGGGTGCTGCATCATGTGGCTGGGGGAGGATGGTTCGCGCTTCTATGCAAGCGGGCTTGGGGAGACCCGCAACAGCCTCCGGCTGATGCAGCAAGCACAGGCTTGGGCTGACCCTCGGGCCCACATGGAAGTGGTAATGCGTCTCTACCGGTTCAGGTTTTCCACCCCCCTCCCCGAAGGGCTTTCGCTGCGTCAGGTTCGAGGGCTGGAGGGCGTGCGGGTCCGGGACACGTACGCCCGTTGGAGCCGCGAGACCGGGGTTTCCTGGTCGGGCAGGCGGTACGACCGTGGGTCTTGGGGAACCGCGGACGCCGTAAACCGGGCGGTTTCCAGCGCGTCGTCAGTTTTGTACGGGATCTGCCACGCAGCCATCGTGTCCTTGGGGTATAGCCCTGGACTGGGGTTCATCCATACGGGCAGAATGCTATCTTTCGTGTACGACATTGCTGATCTGTACAAGGCCGATCTCGCTATCCCCGTGGCGTTCCGGACCGTGGCTCAGGGCACTGCGGGTGTGGAAGGCCGTGTCCGCCGGGCGGTGCGGGACAGGGCCAAGGAAATCCGGCTTTTGGAGCGGGTAGTGACCGACCTGCTGAGGCTGTTCGACGGGTTGGGTGGAGAAACCGACGGAGGTGTTGTTGAACAAGGTCTCTTCTCCGACGATGGGGCGCGACCGGGCGAGCTCTGGGATCCTGACTCGTCGGTTCAAGGCGGGGTGAACTATGGTGGTGATGGTGTTGGAGAAGGTTCCCCGGTCTCTGAGGGGGGAACTGAGCCGGTGGCTGATCGAGATTCAGACAGGGGTGTTTGTGGGGAGGGTGAGCGGACTGGTGCGTGACCTGCTATGGGAGAAGTGTGTTCAGAAGGGAGGCGGAGGCCGTTGTTGCCAAGTGTGGCCGACGGACAACGAGCAGGGGTTTGGGATTCGCATGGCTGGAGAGGAGAACCGGCGCCTGGTGGATCTGGACGGGCTACTATTGGTGGGGGTCAGGAGGAGGGTTGAGGTTGCCGAGGAAGACTTCGGGGGGCCGGAGAGCGACTGAACGCAGACGGGGTGAAGTGTATTCCCCACACGCGTGGGGATGGACCGTCGCATTCGAAACCAGCCGGAGCTACACCATCGCGTATTCCCCACACGCGTGGGGATGGACCGGACATCATGCGCCGCCAACTGGCCTCGACTGCCAGTATTCCCCACACGCGTGGGGATGGACCTGTCACCTGAAACGCAATCCCCCACGGCGGATACGTATTCCCCACACGCGTGGGGATGGACCGAAACAGGCATGGGAAAAGAAGATCGCGGAGAGTATTCCCCACACGCGTGGGGATGGACCGGGGGGAATACTCCCCCGCCCTTCCCTTGGGCCGTATTCCCCACACGCGTGGGGATGGACCGCGGAAAGGCTACTTTGCCTCATACTTATCCGCCGTATTCCCCACACGCGTGGGGATGGACCTTTTGCCCAGATACTCGGGGCGATGTTCCGCGACGTATTCCCCACACGCGTGGGGATGGACCGAGGAACCAATCCCCGGAGATCGACTCCCGGACGGTATTCCCCACACGCGTGGGGATGGACCTGAGATCCTATCGGTTCTTGGTGTCACACACCGCGTATTCCCCACACGCGTGGGGATGGACCCTGTGTATGCCTTCCGCCTCAGCTCCGCGCTCGGTATTCCCCACACGCGTGGGGATGGACCGCGCTCGATCCGAGTGGAAGACATCTGACGATGGCGTATTCCCCACACGCGTGGGGATGGACCGAAGACGCTTTCTTCGTCGCAGTGACCGGTGAGGGTATTCCCCACACGCGTGGGGATGGACCGTGGGACAAAGGATATGTACAAGTGCTGACCGGGAGTATTCCCCACACGCGTGGGGATGGACCTTCCGATGAGCTGGATTCGGGGCAAAGTCAACGAGTATTCCCCACACGCGTGGGGATGGACCTCCTCCCCTTCGAGCTGCGAATGCGGCCACTCTCGTATTCCCCACACGCGTGGGGATGGACCGGTCGCAGACCATTGCACCCCCCGGAGCAAGTGCCGTATTCCCCACACGCGTGGGGATGGACCCCGCCTTCTCCCTGTCAGGCATGGCTATAGAAACCCACCTCGACCCCTGAAAGGCGCCCCCGTCGGGGATGAACCCCGACCCTACGTGGAAACGATCGCGGAGGCCGCGCGGCGGGGATGGACCCCGCCGCTACTCGGCTTGGCCAGAGGTCGTTTCCCAACCAGTCCCAAAGCTAGACGTGGTGTGAGATCGAGCGCACCACCCCCGTGCACACCGGCTTCAGGCCGCGGAGAATCTGACCCGGCATGGCAAAGACCAGCGACCTGGCCGAGAAGGCACGGGGGCTACCCAAGGACCCCGGCGTCTACCTGTTCCGCGGCCCGGACGGCACGGTCCTCTACGTGGGCAAGGCCGCCTCCCTCCGGGACCGGGTCCGCTCCTACTTCGCCTCCCGCCCCTCCCCCAAGGCCCGCCTCCTCCTCCGCGAAGCGGCCCACCTCGAGGCCATCGTCACCCCCACCGAGGAGGACGCCCTCGTCCTCGAGGACGCCCTCGTCAAGAAGCACCGTCCCCGGTTCAACGTCCGCCTCCGCGACGACAAGCGCTACCCCTACCTCAAGGTCACCGCCGAGCCGTTCCCCCGGGTCCTCGTCGTCCGCCGCCCCGCCGACGACGGCGCCCGCTACTTCGGGCCCTTCACCTCCAGCCGCGCCATGCGCCGGCTGCTCAAGCTCGCCCACAAGCTCTTCCCCATTCGCACCTGCAACCTCCCCCTCGGGGAGAAGACCTACGAGCGGCCCTGCCTCCTCTATTCCATCGGCCGCTGCTCCGGCCCCTGCGCGGGCCTGGTCACGGAGGAGGAGTACCGCCGCTCCGTGGACGCCGCAGCCCACCTGTTCGAGGGCCGGGTGGAACGGGTCCTGGAGGACCTCGCCCTGGAGATGGTGCGGGCCTCCTCCGAGGAGCGGTTCGAGCACGCCGCGCGGCTGCGGGACACGATCCAGGCCCTGCAGCGGATCCGGGAGCGGCAGACCGTGGCCCTCCCCGACCCGGTGGACCTCGATGCCCTCGCCGTGGCCGCGGACGGGGACCGGGGCTACGGAACGGTGCTCCTCGTCCGCGGGGGGCGCCTCATCGGCCGGGAGGGGTTCGCCCTCTCCCTCCCCCACGGGGCGACGGCCGAGGACGCCCTGGAGGAGTTCCTCGACCAGTACTACACCCGGGCCACGGCCATCCCCCCGGAGGTCCTCGTCCCGTCCCCCGTCCCGGGGCTCACCGCCCTGGAGGCCTACCTCGCCCGCCGCCGGGGGTCCGCCGTGCACGTCGCCGTCCCCCGCTCCCCGGAGCGGAAGGCGCTCCTTGAGATGGCCGAGCGCAACGCCGCGCTCTCCCTGAGGCGGGCGGAGGAGGAACAGGCCCTCCCGGCGGAGGAGGAGGCAGTGGACGAGCTTGCGGAGGCGCTGTCTCTTTCCGTCCGCCCGTGGCGGATCGAGGCCTTCGACATCTCCAACCTCCAAGGGGAGGAGGCCACGGGGTCCATGGTTGCCTTCGTGGGCGGCCGCCCGCGGCGGGATGCCTACCGCCGGTTCCGGGTGAGGATCTCCGGGAGGCCCGACGACTACGCGATGATGGAGGAAGTCCTCCGCCGGAGGCTCCGCCACGGCCTGGCCGAGCTCTCCGACCCCTCGCTCTCCCGCGGCCGGTTCTCCGACTTGCCCGACCTCATCCTCGTCGACGGCGGCAAGGGGCAGCTCGCGGTGGCGGAGCGGGTCCTGGCCGAGCTAGAGCTTGGGGGGATCGAGCTCGCGGCGCTCGCCAAGCGGGAGGAGCTCGTCTACGTCCCGGGGCGGGGGGAGCCGGTCCGCCTCCCCCGGGGCTCGCCGGCCCTCAAGCTCCTGCAGCGGGTCCGCGACGAGGCCCACCGGTTCGCGGTGGAGTACCACCGTCACCTGCGAGGGCGGCGGTCGTTGGCGAGCCTGTTGGACGAGGTGGAGGGCATCGGCCCCAAGCGGAGGCAGCTTCTGCTCACCCGGTTCGGGTCCCTGGACGGTCTGCGGAAGGCATCGCTGGAGGAGCTCCTATCCGTGCCCGGCCTGCCCCGGGCGGCCGCGGAGCGGTTGTACAAAGCGCTCCACGCCTAGCTAGCGGCGGGCTTTCACCGGCCGGAGCCCGACCAGGGCCACCACGAGCCCGAGCGCGGCCAGGGCCATCACCGAGGGGAACACCGCGAGATACGTGCCGGTGGCGTCGCGAAGCACCCCGGAAAGCACGTTCCCCAGGATCGCCCCCGCCCCGTACGCGGTGAACACGAGGCCGTAGTTCTTCCCGTAATGTTTGGTCCCAAACAACGTGGCGGTGGCCGTAGGGGCGATGGCGAGCCATCCCCCGAGGTTCAGCCACAGCACGCTGAACGCGATGAAGTACGCGATCGCACTCCCCTCGCCCCACCGCCATAGGGCGGCGGCGGCAACGAGGATGAGCCCGAACGACACCAGGGCCGCATACCGCGGGGTCAACCGATCGGTGAGCCACCCGAACAGGGGCCGGCCAGCCCCGTTGAACACGGCAAACACGGACACGGCCAGCGCGGAGAGGGACGCGGACAGGCGGGCCACCTCTCGCCCGAACGGGGCGGCAATGCCGATCGCCATCAGGCCGCTCAAGCACCCGATGGTGTACGTGGCCCACAGGGCGTAGAACGAAGCCGTGCGCACCATCTCGCTCCGGTCGAGCTCCACCGTGCCCGCCTTCGCCGGCGCGCCCGCCCAGCCGGCCGGGCGCCACCCCGCAGGCGGGAACCGAAGCGGCAAGGCCAGGACCACCAACGCGGCGAGGAAGGCGATCCCCAGGTACGTGAACGTCCGCAGGACACCGACCGAACCGATGAGGGCGCCCGTGACGGGGGCGACGACGAGGGCGGAGATGCCGAACCCCATCACCGTCAGCCCAACCGCAAGGCCTTTTCTGTCCGGGAACCACTTCGTGGCCACGGCGATCGGGCAGCCGTAGGCCACCCCGACCCCGGCCCCGCCGACCACGCCGTAGAGGAGGGTCAAGAGGAGGATATTGGGAGAAAAACCGGACAGGATCCAGCCGATCCCCACCAGGATCCCGCCCAGGATCCCGGTCTTGCGCGGTCCCCACCGCTCCACCAGCCCCCCGGCGAACGCCATCCCGAGGGCGAACACGGCCAGGAACACCATGAACGGAAGGCCGCTTTCGGAGGCCTTGATCCCCCACAGCTCCTCGAGGGGCTTGCGGAACACGCTGAACGCGTACACCGCGCCCAGGCACACGTTGGCGAGGAGCCCGCACCCCACGAACAGCCAGCGCCCCTTCTCCGCCGGCATTCCCCCCACCCGAACCGTCCCCATCGTCGCCTCCTTCAGAGGAGGGGGCGGACGAACGTCCGCCCCGCTCCTTCGCGCCACCTGCAGCCCCCGTCAGCCCTTGTACCCCACCACCGCTTTGAGCTCCTCCACCGACTCCGGGTTGCGCAGGGTGGAGATGTCCCCCAAGGGATCGCCCCGCACCAGGGCCTTGAGCACCCGGCGCATGATCTTCCCGGACCGGGTCTTGGGGACATCCTCGGCAAAGTAGATCGCCGCCGGACGGGCGGTGGGCCCGATGTGCTGGTCCACCGTCTTGATGAGCTCCTTCTGCAGGTCCGGGGAACTCTGGACCCCCTTCTTGAGGAGGACAAACGCCACCGGCACCTCGCCCTTCACCTCGTCGGGCTTGGACACCACCGCCACCTCCGAGACGAGGGGATGCTGGGACAGGGCATCCTCCACCTCGGCGGTGGCCAGGCGGTGCCCGGCCACGTTCATCACGTCGTCCACGCGGCCGGTGATGCGGATGTTCCCCATCTCGTCCATCCGGGCGCCATCCCGGGTGAAGTAGAGGTTGGGCCCGAACTCAGCGAAGTAGGTGCCCTTGTACTTCTCCGGGTCGCCGTACAGGCCCCGGAGTAGGGCCGGCGGGAACGGGGGCTCGAGCACGAGGTACCCGCCCTCCCCGGTCTTCACCGGCTGTCCACCGGCGTCCACGATCTTGGCGCGGATCCCGGGGAACGGGCGGCCAGCCACGGTGGGGATGAACGGGCCGATGCCGGGCAGGGCCTGGACACAGGTGGCCCCGGTCTCCGTCTGCCACCACGTGTCGATGATCGGGCACCTTCCCCCCCCGATGTGCTCGAAGTACCACAGCCACGCGTCTTCGTTGATCGGCTCGCCCACCGTGCCCAGGACCTTGAGCGAGGAGAGGTCGTACTTCGCTGGCCACTCCTCACCCCATTTGACGTGCATGCGGATCGCAGTGGGGGCGGTGTAGTACACGGTCACCCTGTGCTTGGCGATCACCGCCCACATCCGGCCGAAGTCCGGGAAGTCGGGGGTGCCCTCGAACACCACCGTGGCCACCCCGTTCATCAGCGGTCCGTAGTTCAAATAGGAGTGGCCGGTGATCCACCCCACGTCCGCGGTGCACCAGTGGATGTCGTCGCCGTGCAGGTCGAAGTCCCACTTGCAGGTGGCGTACACCTGAACCGCATAGCCACCGGTGGTGTGCATGGCCCCTTTCGGTTTCCCGGTGGTACCCGAGGTGTACAGGATGAACGCGAGGTCTTCGGCATCCATCTCCTCCGGCCGGCAGACCGGGGACTGCCCGCGCACGACCTCGTGGTACCACACGTCGCGACCGGGGGTAAGCGGGATCTCGTTCCCAGCCCGGCGGACCACGATCAGCTTCTGGACCTGAGTCCCGGCCAGGGCCTGGTCGGCCTGGGGCTTGAGCGGGATCAGCTTCCCGCGCCGGAAGTAGCCGTCGGCAGTGATGAGGACCTTGGCCCCGCAGTCGAGCAGCCGATCCCGGAGCGCCTCCGGCGAGAACGCGGAGAACACCACCGTGTGCACGGCCCCGATCCGCACCACCGCCTGCATGGCGATCACCACCTCGGGGATCATGGGGAGATAAATCCCTACCCGATCGCCCTTGCGCACGCCTAGGGCTTTGAGGGCGTTCGCGAACCGCGCCACCTCGTCCAGGAGTTCCTTGTACGTGAAGATCCGGTTCGGCTCATCGGGGGGCTCAGGCTCCCAGATCAGGGCGACCTTCCCGCCCTTGCCCGCTTCCACGTGCCGGTCCAGAGAGTTGTAGGAGAGGTTGAGCTTCCCCCCCACGAACCAGCGGAACGCGTAGGGTTCCTCCTCGTACACCTTGGTCCACTTCTTGAACCAGGCGATCTCCTCGGCCCGCTGGGCCCAGAACGATGGGGGGTCGGCCGCCGCCTGTTCGTACACCTTGGCGTCGGACACCCAGGCGCGCTCGCGCAGGGCATCGGTCGGCCAGTACCAGTTCTGGCGTTTGGGATCCGGCTGTACCCACTTCATCACCTTGCCTGCCACCTTTCTACCCCCTTCCAACACTGGACGCGCTCAAACCTAGTGCATGATACCCGAGCCTCTCACGACGTCAACGCGCGCCCAGGCGTGAACCACATTGGAAAGCGAACGGGTGCCGGTCCCGCTGGGGAAGCGCGGCCCGTCGACCCAGTGGCTCGAACCGAGGGCGATCCCTGATCCACGTGGGGCATGACGTTTTGCGCCCCCCACGGGTTTGGCGTACAACTCTCCCCGGAGGAAGGATGCCGAAGTTCTTGCGTTGGCTGAGGGATAGTTTCCTGTCCGGCCTTGTGGCCATCCTGCCCCTTGGCCTCACCCTGTACGTCCTGTGGCTCCTGTACCGGCTGGCGTACAACCTGTTCGGCCCGGACACGACGTTCGCCCAGCTCCTCACGCGTGCGTTCGGCCGGTACATCCCCGGGGTCGAGGTGGCGATCACCCTCCTCGTGGTGCTGGCGGTGGGGGCGATCGTGCGCCACTGGCTAGGCCGCCGGATCCTGTGGACCCTGGAGCAGGCCGTGCTCGCCCTGCCTGGGGTGCGCAAGCTGTACTGGGCTGCCCGCCAACTCATCCACGTCCTTCTCCTCATGCGTCGGGACGAGGGGCTGGGCTCCCAGCGGCGGTTGGTGCTGGTGGAGTTCCCCTACCCCGGGTCGTACGTGGTGGGGATGGTGACGAGCGAGGACCTCACCCAGGTGAGCCCGGCCTTGGACCGGGATGCGGTCTCGGTGTACGTGCCCACAGCGCCCAATCCCCTCTCAGGATGGCTGTTGTTCATCCCCCGGGCGAAGCTGGTCCCGCTCGACCTCACGATGGAGGAGTGGGTGAGCCTGGTTCTGTCCGGCGGGTTGGTGACGCCGTCTCCGGGCAAGGCGAAGGAGAGTGCCGATGCCGATCAGAAAGGATAAACGGGACCGGTACGTGTCGGTGGACGTCGGTGGGCGGGAGGAACCGCTGTGGCTGCGGTGCCAGGCTTGCGGCGAGCTCGTGTTCCGCCGGAAACTCCGGGAGTCGAGCTACATCTGCCCCCGTTGCGGGGCGTACTTCTTCCTCACCGCCACGGAACGGATCGCGGCCCTGGTGGACGAGGGCACGTTCCGCGATCTCACCCCATCCACCTCATCCCACGACCCCCTGGGGTTCGTGGACCAGGAGCCGTACAAGGAGCGGCTGCGCAAGGCCCAGGAGCAAACGGGGCTCAAGGACGCGGTGGTGGTGGGGGAGGCCAAGATCCACGGCCACCCGGTAATGCTCGCGGTGATGGACTTCCGGTTCATCGGGGGGAGCATGGGGATCGCCGTGGGGGAGGCGCTAGCGTGGGCGATGGACCACGCCGCTCCTCATCGTCTCCCGTTCGTGTTCATCGTCTCCTCCGGAGGGGCGCGGGTCCAGGAAGGCATCCTTGCCCTGTTGCAGATGGCGAAGACGGTGGCCGCCCGGCAGCAGCTGGCGAAGGCGGGCGTCCCCTACATCGCCGTGCTCACCTACCCCTCCACCGGAGGGGTGTTGGCGTCCCTGGCCAGCCTGGCCGACATCACCCTGGCCGAGCAGGGGGCCCTGATCGGGTTCGCCGGGCCGAAGGTGATCGAGCAGACCACCGGGGAGCGGTTGCCTCCGGAGTTCCAGACGGCCAAGTTCGCTTTGGAGCACGGGCATGTGGACCAGGTGGTGGCCCGGGCGGAGCTGCGGGATGAGCTCGGCCGCATCCTGAGCGTATTCCAGGAGAGCCCCCATGCCGCATGAGGACAAGCTCCGGGCGCTGGAGGAGAAGGCGGCCGAGCTGCGCAAGCTGGTGGAAGGCAACGAGCTGGACCTGCGCGAGGAGCTTACCCTCCTCGAACGCAAGATCTCCGAGCTCAAGCGCCAGCACTACGCTGCCCTCGCGGACTGGGACCGGGTGCAGCTCGCCCGCCGGCTGGACCGGCCGGGGGGCCTCTCGTTCGTCCAGGCCCTGGCCGAGGGGTTCTACGAGCTGCGGGGGGACCGGATGCTCGGGGACGACCCGGCCCTGCGCGGGGGGGTGGCGAGGTTGGGGGGGCGGCCGGTGGCCATCCTGTTCCACCACCGCGGGGGGACGCCGGAGGAACAGCGGGCGTGCCGGTTCGGCATGGCCACCCCGGAGGGCTACCGGAAGGCGCTGCGGATCATGGACATGGCCGCCCGGCTGCGGTTGCCGGTGGTGACCCTGATCAACACCCCGGGGGCCTACCCCGGGGTGGCGGCGGAGGCCCACAACATCGCGGGGGCCATTGCCCAGTGCATCGCGGCCATGATCGCCTTGCCCGTGCCCACGGTGGCGGTGATCCTCGGGGAGGGGGGATCGGGCGGAGCGGTGGCCCTGGCCGCCGCCGATCGGCTGCTCATGCTGGAGAACGCCACCTACTCCGTGATTTCCCCGGAAGGGGCGGGGGCCATCCTGTGGAAGGACGCCGGGGCTGCCCCCAAGGCGGCCCAGGCCCTGAAGCTCACCGCCCCCCACCTCCGGGAGCTGGGGGTGGTGGACGAGGTCATCCCCGAACCCCTGGGCGGGGCCCACACCGACCCCGAGGGCACGGTGGGTGCGGTGCGGGCAGCGGTGCTGCGGCACCTTCAGGAACTCGACGCGATGCCCCTGGACGAGCGCTTGCACTTGCGGTACAAACGGTACCGAGATGTGGGACGTCAAGACCCAGCCGGTTAAGGCACCGGACCGGTGCCGGAAGTGCCGCCACGGATGTTCCTACATCTTCGACGGACTCCCCCCGGCGGGCCGGAAGGAGCTCGAGGCCCTGATGCGGCCGATGGAGGTCGAGGTGGGGGGGATGGTGTTCCACGAGGGAATGCCCGCGTTCGGCCTGTACATCCTGTGCCAGGGGAAGATCAAGGTCGCCAAGCGCACCCGGTTCGGCCATTCCCAGATCCTGAAGCTCCTCGGCCCCGGAGAGATCCTGGGCGAGAAGACCTTGTTCGACCAGGAAACCTACACCTGCTACGCCAAGGCCCTGGAGCCATCGCGCCTGATGTTCATCCCCCGGGAGGATTTCCTCCCGTTCGTCCGCCGCTACCCGGAGGTGGGCCTGAGGCTGATCGAGAAGCTCTCCCGCGAGCTCAAGGTGTTCGGGGAGAAATTGGTGGAGATCACGTCCCGATCGGCCAAGGAACGGGTGGCGCGGGCGCTCCTGGAGCTGGCGCGGGCGTTTGGCCAGGAGACCCCGGACGGATGGGACATCGGGTTGGAGCTGCCGCGGGGGGAGCTCGCGGAGATGGCCGGCGTGTCCACGGAGACGGCGATCCGAGTCCTGTCGGATCTCAAGGACCGGGACATCCTGGGGCTGCCCGGGAGGCGGATCGTGATCAAGAGGCGGGAGGACCTGGAGAACCTGGCCCATCCGTTCCGCACATTCCTGCGGGAGAACCTGGCCTGAGGGAGACCCGCCCATCCCGAAGAGGGGCAGCGAAGTGCGTCGGGTCCTGTTGGCGATCGGGAACCCCCTCCGGCGCGACGATGGCGTTGGGCTGGGGGTGGGCGAGCGGCTTCAAGGGACGGGCTGGACGGTCATCGCGGCCGGACAGGCGGTGGAGAATGCCCTCGGCCTGATCGAGCGCCTCGCCCCCGACCTCCTCGTGGTGGTGGATGCGGCGGAGATGGGCCTCCCCCCGGGGAGCGCCCGACGGCTCCCCCTCACCGAGGGGGAACGCATGCTCAGCTCGACACATGCCCTGCCGCTTCCGTTTCTCCTCTCCCGGCTCACCGGCAAGGTCGGGGAGCTGATCTTGGTGGGGATCCAGCCCGCCGACCGCGCGCTGGGGGAGGGGCTCACGCCCCCGGTTCAGACGAGCGTGGAGCGGGTGGTCTCCATGCTCAGGGAGAATCGGCCGACTGCGATCTCACCCCTCGAACCGGGCTAGGGTCGCTGGTTACTCGGATCTCTTCTCGCCGCGGATCCGGGCACGGATGGCCGCCAGCCGCTCGCGGAGCTTGCCCTCCCACCCCACCGGCTTCGGTCGGTAGTACACCCGATCCCGCAACCCCTCGGGGAGGCAGGGCATGGGCGCCACCCCCTCCGGGAGGTCGTGGGCGTACCGATAGCCCTTCCCGTAGCCGAGGTCCTTCATCGTGTCCGTGACCGGGTTCCTGAGGTGGAGCGGCACCGGCTCGTTGATCGTGGCCTGCACGTCCCGCTTGGCCTCGCCGTAGGCAAGGTAGAGGGCATTGGACTTCGGGGCCAGGGCGAGGTAGGCCACGGCCTCGGCCACCGCCAGCTCGCACTCCGGCATCCCCACGGCCTCCACCGCCTGGGCCGCGGCCACCGCCAGGCGCAGCGCCCCCGGATCGGCGAGGCCGATGTCCTCGCTGGCCATGCGCACCAGGCGCCGGGCGAGGTAGCGCGGATCCTCGCCGGACTCGAGCATCCGCGCCAGCCAGTACAGGGCGGCGTCCACATCGGAGTTGCGCACCGCCTTGTGCAGGGCGGAGATCAGGTTGTAGTGCTCCTCTCCGGCCCGATCGTAGCGGGGGGCCTTGCGCCCCACCGCCTCCGCCACCTGGGCGAGGGACAGGCACCCCTCCCCGACCGCCCCCACCGCGGTCTCCACCGCGATCAGGAGCCGACGGGCATCTCCGTCCGCGTAGCGGACGAGGAACTCCCCCGCCCCCGGCTCCAGCTCCACCCGCCCCCCGTACCCCCGCTCGTCGGCCAGGGCCCGGGCGAGGAGCACCCGCAGGTCGTCCTCGGACAGGGGCTCGAACACGAACAGCTGAGCCCGGGAAAGGAGGGCCGAGCGCAGGGCGAACGAGGGGTTCTCGGTGGTGGCCCCGATGAACAGGATCGACCCCTCCTCGAGGAACGGCAAAAGCACGTCCTGCTGGGCCCGGTTCCAGCGATGGATCTCGTCGAGGAACAGGAGGTCCCGCTGCCCGACGCGCTGCCAGAGCTCGCGCGAGGCGGCGAGGGCCTCCCGCACCTCGGGCATCGTGGCCAGGGCCGCGGACTTCTGCACGAACCGCGCCCCCCATCGGCCGGCGACCAGGCGACCGATCGTGGTCTTCCCGGTCCCCGGCGGTCCCCAGAAGATGAGGGGCACCACCAGGCCCTGTTCGATGAGCGCCCGCAGCGGCCCTTTCTCCCCGAGGAGGTGGCGCTGGCCCACCACCTCGTCCAGGGTGCGGGGACGGAGGCGATCGGCCAGCGGAGCGCGACCTTGCCACAGGCCATCCACGGGGGGATTGTATCCCCTTGACGGGCTTGCCCTCTCGCCCGTAACATTGCGATGGGTAGGGCCGTTAGCTCAACCGGTAGAGCAGCGGACTCTTAATCCGCGGGTTGGGGGTTCGAGTCCTCCACGGCCCACCAGCCCGTGATCCGTAGACCGCGAGCCGTAATCCGTTCTAACCGCAGCCCGGATAACGGTCACGGTTCACCGATCACGCCGCGGGTCGTTAGCTCAGTTGGCAGAGCACCGGCCTTTTAAGCCGGGTGTCGCAGGTTCGATTCCTGCACGACCCAGAAGGCTTGGTGGCCGCTGGTAGCCCTGTCCCCGTCGTCTAGGCCGGCCCAGGACACCGGGCTTTCAATCCGGAAACGGGGGTTCGAATCCCCCCGGGGACACTTGCGGACGGGGGCCCAAGGTTGCTACACTTGTGGGCGAGTAGCTCAGCGGGAGAGCATCCGGCTTACATCCGGAAGGCCAGAGGTTCGAGCCCTCTCTCGCCCACTGAGCCTCAAGGACCCTGTGAGGGTGCCAAGATGAGGGGCTCGCAGGGGAGCAGAAGGGGCCCCATTTCGTGGGGCGAAAACGGGGACGTGGTCTAGGCCGGACTAGGACACCGGATTGTCACTCCGGAGATCGCGGGTTCAAATCCCGTCGTCCCCGCTTTCAAGGTCGGGGTCCCCGCGAAGACGCGGTCTTCGCGGGGTGGCCTTGGCGAGGTAGCTCAGGTGGTAGAGCACGCGGCTGAAAACCGCGGTGTCCCCAGTTCGACTCTGGGCCTCGCCACCACCGCGATTTGACGGGTCCCCCCCACCGGGGTAGGCTGCGAGAGGCCATGGTGCAAACCATCGAGGACATCTGGGAGAAGGTCAAGGCCCAGCTTGCCGAGGAAGTTCCCCCCACCAGCTTTGCCGCCTGGTTCGCCGACGCGAAACCCCGCCAGGGTCCTGGGGACACGGTGGTGCTGGAGGTGCCGTCCGTGTTCGCCAAGGGAGGGATCGAACGGAAGTACCGGGCGCTGTTGGAACGGGTGCTTCACGAGACGGCTGGCCGGGAGGTATCGCTCCAGATCACGGTGAGCGATCACCCCCCTCCCTCGCCTGCCTCGCCCCAGGAGGCGTCCGCCCCGCGCCGCTACCTCGGGTCCTTGCCCCTGAACCCGGAGTACACGTTCGACACGTTTGTCCGGGGCAAGAACTCCCAGCTCGCGTTCGCCGCCGCCCAGGCCGTGGCCGAGTCCCCGGCCCGGGCTTACAACCCGCTCTTTATCTACGGCAAAGTTGGCCTGGGCAAGACCCACCTCCTCCACGCCATCGGCACCCACGTCGTCCAGAAGCCCGGCGACCTCACCGTGGTGTACACGACCTCGGAGCGGTTCGCGATCGAGCTCATCCACTCCATCGGCACCAACACCACCGAACAGTTCCGCGCCAAGTACCGCACGGTGGACGTGCTCCTCATCGACGACGTGCACTTCCTCAAGAACAAGGAAGGGACGCAAGAAGAACTGTTCCACACGTTCAACGAGCTCTACGGGAACGGAAAGCAAATCGTGCTCTCCTCGGACCGGCCCCCGGACGAGCTCCATGGCCTCCAGGACCGGCTCGTGTCCCGGTTTCGGTGGGGCCTGGTGGCGGACATCCAGCCCCCGGACTTCGAGACGCGGATGGCCATCCTACGGGAGAAGGCGCGCCGACGGAATCTCGAGGTGTCCGACGAGGTGGTGGAGCTGATCGCATCCCGGATCACGAGCAACGTCCGCGACCTGGAGGGGGCGTTGATCCGGGCCATGGCCTACGCGGAACTGGGCAAGGGGCCGATCACCGCGGCCGTGCTGGAGGACGTGCTCCCTAAGGAGGACCGGTCCCGCCGCCTGACCGTAGACGCGATCAAGGAGGAGGTGGCCGCCGCATACCGGGTCCCGGTGGCCGAATTGGAGGGCCCTTCCCGCAAGAAGGAGATCGTCCATGCCCGCCAGATCGCGATCTACCTCGCCCGCGAGCTCACCGAGAACTCCTTCCCCGCCCTGGGGCGGGCGTTCGGCGGCCGCGACCACACCACGATCATGCACTCCTACCAGAAGATGCAGGAGCTCATCCGCCAGTTCGCCTTACTCCGCGGGGAGATCGACGCCCTACGCGCGGCCATCCAGGCCAAGTACACGGCATGATCTGTCCCCAGCCCCCTGGGGATATCCCTGTGGATAACCCCGGCTTCGGGTGGGGACAATCCCCTGGTTCCGGTGGACAACGGGTGAGGAAACGTAAAGGAAAACTCTTTCCACAACAGAACTTCCCAGGGCAGCCGTCCTGTCCACAAGTTATCCACAGGGGTTTCCCCAGCCGGTTTTCCCGTCGCCACGTGACCAACCTGAGTTATCCCCAAATCCCGTGTGGCCCCTACAACGAGGACAAGGGTTATGAGTAAAGAAGATCTTCTGCAGTGGTTATTGCCCCTGGCCCGCCGGTGGGGGCTGGCCGAGGCCCTGGCCCAGCAGCGCGCGGTGTTCGCCTGGGAGCGCGCAGTAGGACCCAACCTGGCCAGCTTGGCCCGCCCGTTGTACGTGGACCGCGAGGTCCTTCACCTGGGTGTGCCCAGCCACGTGGTGGCGGCGGAGCTTCACCTCCTGGCGGCGGAGCTCCTGGCGCGGTTGGCGGAGGTGGCCCCGGGGAGTGGGGTGAAGGAGCTGCGGTTCCACGTGCGGGCTGAGCCCGGCCCCCCGCCGGAGGTCACCGTGCCCCCCCCTTCTCCGCGGGAGCGGCGGCTCGCCGAGCAGGAGCTGTCCGCCCACCTGCCGGAAGGCCTCCGGGACAAGCTCGCCGGCATCGTGGCTTGGGCCCGGGCGCGGGACCAGGCGATCCTCGCCGCCGGCGGAAGTGCGTGTCGCCGGTGCGGGGTGGCGTTCCTTGGCCCTGGGGATCTCTGTCCGGTCTGCGCGGTTGAGGCCCCGCGGGACCGTGGCTAGACTCGTTGCGATGTACGTGGAGTCCACGACGATCCTCGCCATCCGGTCCGAGGGGACGCGGCGCGCGGTGATGGCCTGCGACGGCCAGGCGACCATGGAGAGCCGGGTGATCAAGACCGGGGCGCGCAAGGTCCACCGCATCCACGGCGGCCAGGTGCTGGTGGGGTTCGCCGGGGGAACGGCGGACGGGATCGCCCTGCTCGAGCGGCTGGAGGGGAAGCTCTCCGCCTACGGGTCCCTGCGCCGGGCGGCGGTGGAACTGTCCAAGGAGTGGCGGACCGACCGGGCGCTGCGGCGCTTGGAGGCGGTGCTGGTGGCCGCCTCACAGGAGGCGTTGCTCATCCTCACCGGGCAGGGGGACGTGCTGGAGCCGGAGGACGGCCTGGCCGGGATTGGGTCCGGGGGCGGCTACGCCCTGAGCGCCGCCCGCGCCTTGGTCCGCCATGTCGACCTTCCGCTGGCCGAGGTGGCCCGGGAGGCCTTAAAGATCGCGTCCGAGATCGATATTTACACCAACGATCGGATCACGGTGGAAGAGGTGACGTGGTGACCCGGCTCCCTGGGCTTACCCCGCGTGAGGTGGTGCGGGAGCTCGACCGCCACATCGTCGGCCAGGAGGCGGCGAAACGGGCGGTGGCCGTCGCCCTGCGCAACCGGGTTCGCCGCGCGGCCCTTCCTCCCGAGCTGCGACGGGAAGTGCGGCCGAAGAACATCCTCATGATCGGCCCCACCGGGGTCGGGAAGACGGAGATCGCCCGGCGCCTGGCCCAGATCACGGATTCCCCGTTCCTCAAGGTGGAGGCCACCCGGTACACCGAGGTCGGCTACGTGGGGCGGGACGTGGAGTCCATGGTCCGGGACCTGGTGGAGGCAGCCATCGCCATGGTCCGGGCCCGGGAGGCCCGCCGGCTCGCGGCGGAGGTGGACCGCTGGGCCGAGGAGCGGCTGCTCGACGCCCTCCTCGCCGGGGTGGCCGGCGGGGAGGGAGCACGGGACCGCCTGCGGGAACGGCTCCGGGCCGGGGAACTCGAGGAGCAATGGGTGGAGATCCCGGTGCGGGAGCCCCTCGTTCCCCAGGTGTCGGTGTTCTCCGAGGCGGGGATGGACCAACTGGGGATCGACCTCTCTGATCTCTTCGCCGGGTTTCCCGCTCCCCGCCGGGCGAAGCGGATGACGGTGCGGGGGGCGCGGACCGTGCTCAAGGAGGAGGCGCTGGACGGCCTCCTCAACATGGAGGAGATCCGGGGGGAGGCGATCCGCGCCGTGGAGGAGTCGGGGATCATCTTCATCGACGAGCTCGACAAGCTCGCCATGTCCGGCCGCGAAGAGCGGTACGGCCCCGGGGTATCCCGTCAGGGGGTCCAGCGGGACCTCCTGCCGCTCCTCGAGGGGACGACGGTGCGTACCCGGCACGGGAACGTGAACACGGAGGGCATCCTGTTCATCGCCGCCGGGGCGTTCACCGCCGCCAAGCCGAGCGACCTCATGCCCGAGCTCCAAGGACGGCTCCCGATCCGGGTGGAACTCCATCCCCTGTCCGAGGACCACCTGCGCCGGATCCTCACCGAGCCCGAGGACGCGCTGACCACGCAGTACCGGGCCTTGCTGGCCACCGAGGGCGTGGACCTCGTGTTCGCCGACGACGCCATCGCCGCCATGGCCAAGGTCGCGGCCGACCTCAACCAGACCCTCGAGGACATCGGCGCTCGGCGCCTGTTCACGGTGGTGGAAAAGGCGATGGAGGACCTGTCCTTCTCCGCCGAGGACCACGCCGGGAAGCGGGTCGTGATCGACGCCGCCTACGTGCGCGAGAAGCTGGCCGGGCTGGCCGGAGACGTGGATCTCTCGCGGTACATCCTGTAATCCCAAGTCATGACGGTGTACACGGTGGGCCATTCCGGCCTCCCGTGGGGCGCGTTCGTCGCGCTCCTCACGGAGTTTTCGATCGAGATCGTGGCCGACGTGCGCCGGTTCCCCACGTCGCGGAAACACCCCCAGTTCGCCCGGGAGGCCATGGCTGCCGGGCTCCGTGAGGTCGGGATCCGCTACGAGTGGCTGGGGGAGGAGCTCGGCGGGTACCGAACGGGTGGATATCCCGCGCACATGGAGACCGAGGCGTTCCAGGACGGAATTGCCCGCCTCCTCCGCCTGAGCCGGGAGGGACGGGTGGCGGTGCTGTGCGCGGAGCGGGACCCCCGTGGTTGCCACCGCCGGTTCATCGCCGCCCATCTCGTCGGGCGGGGCCTTTCGGTGGTGCACATCCTGGGGCCACGGGCGATCCGGGAGGAGCCGCTGCCCTTGGTGTGACGCTTGCCGCGGCTGTGCGGACGGGGTAAGGTTCCGATCATCCTTAAGTCGGAGGTGTGGGATGGCCAAGGTGATCCTGCCCGAAGGCTCAGTGGTGGAGGCGAGCGGCCGCAGTCTCCTCGCGCTTCTCGAGGAGCGGGGGCTCACGGCGGCCGCAGCCCTTGTGGACGGGCAGCTTCGGGACCTCAGGGACCCGCTGCCCGAGTCGGGTGAGGTCCGCACGGTGGCGCTCGCCGATCCCGCGGCCCTCGAGGTCCTGCGCCACACGGCCTCCCACATCCTGGCCCAGGCCGTCCGGCGACTCTACCCTGGGGTAAAGCTGGCCATCGGGCCGGCGATCGCCGATGGGTTCTACTATGACTTTCGCTTTCCCGAGCCCCTCGGTCGGGAGGCCCTGGCCGCGATCGAAGCGGAGATGGCGAAGATCGTGGAGGCCGATCTCCCCATCGAACGGGTATGGCTCTCCCGTGCGGAGGCGGAGGCGCTCTATCGCGAGCTCGGCGAGGACTACAAGCTCGAGCTCCTCGCGGACATCCCCGACGAGCGGATCTCGTTCTACCGCCAGGGGGAGTTCATCGACCTCTGTCGGGGGCCCCACCTCGCCTCGACCGGCCTCGTGCGGCACGTGAGGCTCCTCGATCTCGCCGGGGCGTACTGGCGAGGGGATGCTGCCCGGGACATGCTCACCCGCATCTACGGCACCGCCTTCCCCAGCGCCGCGGCCCTGGAGGAGCACCTGCGGTGGCGGGAGGAGGCGCGGGCCCGGGACCACCGGACGCTGGGGCCGGATCTGGATCTCTTCTCCATCCAAAACGAGACCATCGGGGCGGGATTGGTGCTCTGGCACCCCAAGGGAGCCCGGATCCGCCACGTCATCGAGACCTTCTGGAAGGACGAGCACTACAAGGCCGGCTATCAGCTCGTGTACACCCCGCACATCGGGCGGGCGCGGCTGTGGCGAGAGTCCGGGCACCTCGATTTCTACCGGGAGGGGATGTACAGCTCGATGGACGCGGAGGGGCAGGAGTTCTACCTCAAGCCGATGAACTGTCCGTTCCACATCGCGATCTACAAGACCCGCACCCGGTCCTACCGCGATCTTCCCATCCGCTACGCGGAGCTGGGGACGGTGTACCGGTTCGAGCGGTCGGGGGTGCTGCACGGGCTCCTGCGGGTGCGGGGGTTCACCCAGGACGACGCCCACATCATCTGCCGGCCGGACCAGATCGAGGACGAGGTCGAGGGCTGCCTCGACCTTACGATGCACATCCTCGGCGCGTTCGGGTTCCACGACTACAAGGTCGCCCTCTCCGTGCGCGATCCGGCTCACAAGGAGCGCTACATCGGGGGCGACGCGATGTGGGAGGCGGCCGAGAACTCCCTCGTGCGGGCCCTGGAGCGGAAGGGGCTCCCCTACACCCGGATGGAAGGCGAGGCCGTGTTCTACGGCCCCAAGATCGACATGCATATCCTGGACTCGCTCCATCGCTCCTGGCAGCTCACCACGATCCAGTTCGACTTCAACCTCCCCGAGCGGTTCGCCATGACCTACATCGGCGACGATGGCCAGCCTCACCGGCCGTACATGGTCCACCGGGCCCTCCTGGGGTCCCTGGAGCGGTTCTTCGGGATCCTCATCGAGCACTACGGCGGGGCGTTTCCGGCCTGGCTCGCCCCGGTGCAGGCGGTCGTGCTTCCGGTGACGGAGGGGGAGATCCCCTACGCCGAAGGGGTGGCGGAGGAGCTTCGCCAGGCGGGGATCCGTGCTGAGGCGTGGACGAAGGAGCGCAAGACCCTGCGGTGGCTCATCCGGGAGGCGCAACTCCAGAAGATCCCGTACATGCTGGTGTGCGGGGCGCGGGAGGCGGCCCAGGGCGTGGTGGCCCTGCGCCTGCGGACCGGGGAGGACCTCGGTCCCCAGCCGGTGGCCGCGGTGGTGGAACGCATCCGTAACGCCACCGCGGCGCGGGGCACCGAACTTTAAGCGATCGCGGTGGGGTGGTCGGAGTGCGGCAACAATGGCAAAGCCGATTTGCCTCATTATAATTGGGTGAGGGGGAGGGATGGAACGAGAGCGCTACCTCAACACCTCGCTGGCCAAGGCGCTGGGCGTGTTGGACCTGTTCAACGGGGCGCCAAACGGGCTGACCCTGACCGAGGTGGCCCGGGCGATGGGGGTCCGTCCGGGGAGCATCTACCCCATTGTCTACACCCTCCAGCGGTTTGGCTATCTCGACCGCGATCCGGAGACCAAACGGTACCGCCTTGGCCTCAAGATCCTGGCCCAAGCCCATCACATCTTGGCTTCGCTGGACATCCGGGAGCAGGCCAAGCCCGTGTTGCGCCGGCTGGCGCGGGAACTTGAGGCCAACGCGCATCTGGCGATCCTGTACGAGGACGATGTCCTGTACCTGGACCGGGAAGAGGCGGCGCCGAGCGTGGTCATCCCCTCGGTGATCGGCCTGCGGGTTCCTCCGCACTGCACTGCGCTAGGGAAGGTCCTTCTGGCCCACAATCCTGATGTAGCGGAGCGGGTGTTGGCGCGGGCTCCGCTCCCGGCGTTGACGCCCCGGACGCTCACCGATCCGGAGGTGATCCGGCGGGAGTTGGTGGGGGTCAGGGCGCGGGGGTACGCGGTGGATTGGGAGGAGTTCCACGAGGGCAACGTGTGCGTGGCTGCCCCGGTGCGCAACTACCGGGGGCGGGTGGTGGCCGCGATCTCCGTGTCGCTCGTCAAGACCCGCGTCGAGCATGAGCCGTTGGAAGGGTTCATCCGTGTGGTGGTGGCTGGAGCGCAGGAGGTCTCTCAGTCGATGGGGTGTGAGGTTGGCCGGCCTTAGGGGGACGAGGCCCTTAGCCCCCCACGTAGTGGAGCGAGCCCGTGGCCGAGCGAGGTGAGCGGGCAATGAATCGGTACCAGCTGATGATCCCCGGCCCGATCGAGGTAGCTCCGGAGGTGCTGGCGGCCATGGCCGAGCCCCTGGTGGCCCACTACGGGGCGGAATGGACGGCCTACTACAACGAGACCGTGGGGCTGGTGCGTCGCGTGTGCTGCACGGAGGGCGACGTGTTCCTGATCCCGGGCTCCGGCAGTGCCGGGCTGGACGCGGCGCTGGGTTCGGCCCTTGCCCCTTCGGGGCGGGTGCTCATCCCCCAGAACGGCTTCTTCGGGGAGCGGCTCGCGGAGATCGCCCGCTCGTATACCCCGCACGTGGAGACCCCTGCGGTTTCCGTTGGGGCAGGCGGTGGACCCTGCGGAAGTCGAGCGTGAGCTCCGTGCGGTTCGACGCGGTAGTGGTCGTCCATTGCGAGACCTCCACCGGGGTACTCAATCCCGTGCGTGAACTTTCCGAGGCGTGTCGGCGGCACGGGGTGCTCCTCATCGTGGACGCGATTGCCTCCCTGGGCATCGAGCGCCTGGACATGGACGACTGGGGGGTGGGGATCTGCGTCTCCGCCTCGCAGGAGGGCCTCGAGTCACCGCCTGGGTTGGCGGTGGTAGCGGTGGGGGAAGGAGGGGTGGGCCCAGATCGACCGGGCGGCCGGTCCCGGGTGGTACCTGAACCTCAAGGTGTGGCGGGACTACACGGAGAAGTGGGGGGACTGGCATCCCCACCCGATCACGCAGGCGGTGAACAACGTGCGGGCGCTGCGGGTGGGGGTGGAGCGGATACTGGCGGAAGGGCTGGAGGCCCGGTTCCAGCGGCACCGTGAGATTACGGCGTACCTGCGGCGGGGGCTGCGGGATCTGGGGCTTGCCCCGTTGGTCGCCGACGAGGTGGCCTCGCACGGGGTGACGAGTGTGGTGGGGCCGGAGGGGCGGGTGGAGGAGCTTCTGGCCTGCCTGCGGGACCGCCATGGTTGCTCCTTGCCGGCCTGAGGGCCCAGTCGGCACTGATCCGATCCAGCACCAGGGGCGGGAACAGGGCG
>JANLFW010000017.1:0-8519 GCA_024653305.1 Candidatus Acetothermia bacterium
GGCGTGCCCGTGGGCGGGGTGGCCACGGTCTTCCCCCACCGCAGGTAGCGCAAGAGCTCCGTGAGGAGTGCCTCCCGGTCGAGGTCGGCCTTCCGCCGCACGATGCGGGACGCGTACACGAGCCAGATGTCCCCCTCCCGGACGTGCTCGGCATCCACCCCCATGGAGAGATACGACCGGCGCTCATGGCGCTCCCCTCCGGCGGTGTTGCGCACGGTCACCTCGGTCACCCCCCGGGCGAGATGCACGTTCACCACGAGGCCCGGGAACTCCTCCCGGATCACCCGGACCGCTTCCTCCCCCCAGGCGATGAGCTCGTCCACGGGAGTGCCCGGGATCTCGGGGTCGAACACGGACGCCTTCGCTCCATCTTGGAGCGTGGGGAAGTGGAACGGCGCCGGATCGCCGTGGGCCGCCGCAGCCACCGCCGCCTGCACCAGGCTCTGTTCGTCCCCGCCCGCGGTGGACGCGAACCCGAGCCTCCCCCCCGCGATCACCCGCAGGGCCCGTCCAACCACCGCCTCGCTCGCCGCCTTCTCGATCTCCCCGCCATGGAAGCGGACAGCTGTCCCCTCCCGCCGCTCCTCGTACGCCTCCGCCTCCTCGGCCCGTTCCCCCGCAAGTTTCAGGATGTCCATCACCGCCCTCCTACCGTCACGTCCCGGATGCGCACGTGGGGCGCCCCATCGGTCACCGGGAGCGGCGCTTGACCTCCCTTGCCGCATCCCCCGGCGCTCCCCTCGACCTGGAAGTCGCGCCCGATCATCTCGATGTTCCGCAGGGTTTGGAACACGTTCCCGGTGAGCACCACGTCCCGCACCATCGGCCCGAGCTTGCCGTGGACGATCTCGTAGCCGTAGGCGGCGGAAAACGTGAACTGCTCGAACTCCGTCTGCCCGCCGAACGCTGCGCACGCGTACACGCCGTGCTCGATCCCAGCGAGCATCTCCTCGAACGTGGCGTCCCCAGGCTCGATGAACGTGTTGCGCATGCGCACGATCGGTTCATGTTCCCAGGATACGGCCCGGGCATTGCCGGTGGGCTCCGCGCCCACTTTGTGCGCGGTGGCCCGGGAGTGCATGAGCCCAGAGAGCACCCCCTCCCGGATCAGGTACACCTTGCGGCGGGGGACCCCCTCGTCGTCGTACGGGGCGTTCCCGCGGGCCCCGGGGATGTACCCGTCGTCCACCACGTTCAGGGTCTCCACCCCGAACCGGTTCCCGATCCGCAGCACCCGCCGCAGCGGCTCGTTGCGGAGGAGGAAGTCGGCCTCGCAGATGTGGCCGAACGCCTCGTGGATGAACACCCCGGCGAGCTTCGGGTCAAGGATCACCGTGTAGTGCCCGCCCGGGAGCGGCTTCGCCGAAAGGAGGTCCACCGCCCGCCTGGCCGCGACGGCCGCGCTCTCCTCCAGGTTCTGCACGGCCTCGAACCCGGCGGCGTAGCCCAGGGACTCGAACCCCTGCTGGACGTCCCCGTCCCGGCGGGCCACGGCGGCGAGCATGAGCGTCACGTCGGGGATCCCTTGGTCCACGTACGTGCCCTCGGAGTTCGCGTACAGGACGCGGCGCCAGGTGTCCGTGTACCGGACGGTCGTGGATACGATCTCCCGGGCGTGGCCGAGGAGGAGCTTGTTGTACCCTTCGGCCAGGCGACGCTTCTCCTCCAAGGGGACCCCCCGGAAGTCGCGGAGCATCGCGCCCTCGTACCGGGCCTCCACCGGGTCTACCGGGCAGAGTTCCACCGGGTCCCGCACGTGGGCGGAGGCGGTGCGCGCGAGCTCCGTCGCCTCCCGGACCTTGCTGGGAAGCTCCGCGGGATCGGTGAACACGGCGATCCCCCACGCTCCCCGGACCAGGGCCCGCACGATCCCGCCCCGCTCCTCGCCCGCCTCGAGCGCCAGGAGCTGATCCCGCTGGAACTGGACGCGGGATCGAAACACCTCCTCCCAGCGGACCTCGGTGTAGTCGGCGCGGCTCCCCCTCACTGCCTCTCTCAGTTGGGCCTCCATCACACCTCCTTGTGCGCCATTGTACCCGCGGTTGTGGGAATGGCGATGGTCGCCCGTGGCGCCTGTTCCCCTAACCCGATGGGCAGGGCGAGGGCAACGTGGACCATGGGGCCTTATAATGGGAACGGTGTGAAGGAGGCGAAGATGGGAAAGCTTCTCGTGGTGCTGCTGGTGGCGATCCCGGTCCTGGGGGCGGAGATCGCGTTCGTCCCGCCCCCGGCCGTTCGCGGCGCCTTTCAAGTGGAGGTGACGGGGTGTCCGTGTCCGGCGGACCCTGGTCAGGTGACGATCCTCAATCTGCGCACCGGCGAGATGCTGCAGGTGCCGCTCGCGGTGGAGGAGGGAAAGCTCGTGACCGCGAAGGTCCAGGTCCTCCGGCCATGTGACCCCCCAGCGGAGGGCCCGGCCCTGCGTGAGTGCGCGGTGGGGGACGTGGTGGTGGCGGCAACCGACCTCTGCGGGGGGCTCTCCGCCACCGCCCAGGTGGCCCCGAGAGAGCCGGGAGAGGGAGAGCCCAAGGTCCACATGAAGCGGTACGACAATGAAACGCTTGCGTGGGAGCACACAGACCGGGTGGTTTCCGGCCTCCTGCGGGTGGTGGTGGAGGATGCCTCCGGGGATAGGAGCTGTGAGCCCGATGCGGTGGAGCTCCGCCTCCACGTGGGGGAAAAGGGGATCCCCATCCGAGCGGAGGAGGACGGGATCGCCTCCGGCCGGTTCGTGTACGAGCTGGTGGGGGTAGTGGAGCCGCGGGAATGTGGGCTTTGGCTCCGCCTCCTCACCCCAGGGGATCAGCCGCTTGCGGAGGTGCCCATCCAGCCGGGTGCGGTCCTCTCTCTCACCTACGGGGAGGTGACGCAGACGTACGCCCTCGATCTTGTTCCCGTGGTCCTGCGGGCACCGAGCGCCCTCCGCCAGGGGTGCGGGGGAGAGGTGGCGGTGACCGAGCCGGCCGACCCCGAGGAGGTCCGGTGGTGCCTGAACGGGACTGGGGTGGAGTGTAAGGAGCCCTCCCTCCCCATCGCCGCCTCACCCGGGCAAGCGAGGCTCACGGCGACGGCGCTCGTGCGTGCGGGCCCCCGGTGGGGGATTGCGACCGCGGAGATCCCGGTGCTCCCCCGGGTTGAGCTCGCGCTCGTGGATGCGGCCACGGGCCTGCCCGTATACGAGCCGTGGCCGTATGATCGGGCGCTGCGGGTGCAGGTGAAGCACGCGTGGGGGGAGCCCAAGGCGTTGCTGGGGCGGCTGGGGCCCGACCCCCTCATCTGGGAGGTGGAGTGGGAGGACGAGAAGGACGGAACCCTTTGGAGCGTCCCCTTCACCCCCCAGGAGCGCGGGATGTGCCCTGGGGATGTGCTGTGGGTCCAATATCGGGACCCCATCGCCTCTACCTGTTACCCTGTGTACCGGGTCCTGGGCGTGGGGTGACGACGATGCGCGTTCTCCTCGTGGGGGCAGTCCTCGTAGTGGGCACGGTGGGGGTGGGCCTGGACCTCCCCCACCTCGCGTTCTTCGCCTCCGAACCGGTGGTGGTGTGGACCGCACCCGGGGAAGGGGAGCCCGCGCTCCTCTGGTGCGGGGAGCCCGTTTCGGTCCCCTGGACCGAGGTCCCCGATGGCGATCGGGTGCGGTGGGAGGCCCGGCTGCCCAACGAGACCCCCCTCGGGGTGTGGGTGGCGTGCACCGCTGAGGGAAGGTGCGCCGCGTTCCTCCGGGTGGAGGACGAGAAGGCCATCCTCGAGGTGCGGACCGTGCCGGGGGCGCAGGTGGCCCTGGACGGGGAGGTGGCGATGGCCGACCCCGGGGGGCGCGCGTTGTTCGTGGCCGAACCGGGCGAGCACGAGCTCAGCGTCCGGTTCGGAGGGATCGAATCCGAAACCGAGGTCGCCCTCCAAGCCCGGCAGCGCACCGCGCTCCTCCTGGCGATGGCCGAGGCCGAGCTTTCCTCGCCCGTCGCCCTGCCCCAGGTCCCGAACGGCCAGGTCATCACCCTGACCGTGCACGTGGCGTCCCCGGTGGACCTGCCCACCCTGGGCGCGGAGCTCGTCCTGCCCCCGGGCTGGGATGGCGAAGCGAACCCGGACGTGTTCGACCCGGTTCCCGCCGGGCACCGCGTGGTCCGCTCGTGGCGGGTGCGCGTCCCGGCCGATGCGGTGTTGGGGGCCTACCAGCTCTTGGTGGCCATCCCCGCCCTCGATCTCGTCGCTCGTGCCGACCTCGTCGTGGACCGTTGCTTGCCGGAGCGGGTGGTGATCGCCCACTGGGACGTCCACGCCGGCCAGCTCGACCTGTCCCTCCCCGGTGAGCTCACCTACGACCGGCTTCTTTGGGCGAGCCCGTTCGTGGGCCAGGCCCTTCCCTTCGCGTGCTCGGGGAACGTGTTCACCCGTGACGAGTTCGAGGCGCTGGTCCGAGGGTGGGCGGGGGCTCCCTAACGGCGCAGGAGGGCCAGGATCAGGGAAAGGAGGGCCGAGAGGATGAGCATGGTGGTGATGGGGAAGTAGAACACGAACCCATCCCGCTCAATGCGGATGTCCCCGGGGAGCCTCCCCAGGAACGGGAGCTTCCCGGAGAGGGCCAGCCCCAACACCACCAGGACGATCCCCACCAGCACCAAGGCGCGGCCAAGACTGGACAAGTTCATCATCCGCTATAATAGCCCCGGGAGGGCCGAGGATGAACGAGGTGCTACGCGCGATCCAGGAAAGAAGGTCCATCCGTGTGTTTCGTCCGGATCCGGTCGAACCGGAGAAGGTGGACGCCATCCTCGACGCCGGCCGGTGGGCCCCGTCGGGCAAGAATACCCAGCCCTGGCGGTTCGTGGTGGTGGAGTCCAAGGAGAAGCGCGACGAGCTCGGCCGAATTGTGACCCAGATGGACATGGTGCGCTCGGCCCCGGTGACGATCGCCGTGCTCCTCGACACCCGGGCTGGGTACGACGCGACCAAGGACGCCCAAGGCATCGGCGCCTGCGCCCAGAACATGCTCCTCGCCGCCCATTCCCTGGGCCTTGGGGCGTGCTGGATCGGGCGGGTACGGGACGAGCAGGTGGAGGGGATCCTGGGGGCGAAGGACCACGAGGAGCTGATGATGCTCATCGCCATCGGGTATCCTGCGGAGACGCCGCCCGTGCGGGAGCGCCGGCCCCTCGGGGAGCTGGTGCGGAGGATCTGATGCCCTACCTTCTCGTGCTCATGGCAGCGCTCCTCATCCTGCCCGCCTTCGGCTTGGGGGTGGTGACCCTGGCCTTGGTGCTGACCGCCGGGGTGGCCGTCCTCGTCGCCGCCCTGGCCCTTGGGGCCACGGGGAGCTTGTTGGACTGGATCCTGGCCGCGGTGGCGATGGGGGTTTCCTGGCGGGCGTTTCAGGCCGGACGCCGGCTCCTCAGGCGGTTGCGGACGGCGCTCGCTACCGCGGGCCCGGGCATTGGGCGGCCACGCCCGGGCTGATCCCCATCCCGGAAAACGCCCCCTCGAACTCCCGGGCAAACTCCTGGGCCAGCCGGTCTGCCCGGGCCGCGTACGCCCCCTTGTCCCGCCACGTGTCCTCGGGCCGTAGGATCCGTGCCGGGACCCCGGGGCAGGTCCGCGGCACCCCGACGTGGAACCGCCGGTCCTCCTCGAACTCAACCCGCTCCAGCTCCCCGGATAGGGCCGCCCGAACCATGCGGCGGGTGAGGCGGATGTCGATCCGCTCCCCCTCCCCATATGCTCCCCCCGACCAGCCGGTGTTGACCAAGTACGCCCGCGTCCGGTACCGGTCGAGGAATGCCCCGAGCATCTCCGTGTACACCTCGGGGAGGCGCGGCATGAACGGGGCCCCGAAGAACCGGGAGAACGTGGACTGGGGCTCCACCACCCCCGTCTCCGTGCCGGCGAGCTTGCTCGTGTAGCCCATGAGGAACCACAGCTTGGCCTGGTCCGTCTCCAGGCGGGCGATCGGGGGGAGGACGCCGTGGGCATCCGCGGTGAGGAGGAGCAGGGCCTGGGGGTGGCCGGCCCGCCCCCGGGGGTCCGCGTTGCGGATGAACGAGAGGGGGTAGCTCGCCCGGGAGTTCTCCGTGAGCCGCCGGTCGGCGAAGTCGAACCGCCCGTCGGGGTAGATCATGGCGTTCTCCACGATCGCCCCGTGCTCCAGAGGGTCGGCCTCGTGCATCACCGCCCAGTAGATGTCCGGCTCCTTCTCAGGATGGAGGTCGATCATCTTCGCGTAGCAGCCCCACTCGAAGTTGAAGATCCCCTCCTCCGTCCAGCCGTGCTCGTCGTCGCCGATGAGCGTCCGCTCCGGGTCGGAGGAGAGCGACGTCTTCCCCGTGCCCGAGAGCCCCAGGAACAGGGCGGCGTCCCCGCCGGGGCCCACGCTCGCCGCCCCGTGTAAGGGGAGGACCCCCAAGGGCGGGAGGAGGAAGTTCATCACCGTGAACATGAGCTTCTTCACCGACCCCAGGTACGCGGAGCCGTACACGATCCCCACCCGAAGGGCGAAGTCCATCACCACCGCGATCCCGGACGCGGTGCCCGTCCTCGGGTCCGGCCGGAGCCGCCCCGCGTACTTCCGCGGGTCGAGCTTGTCGTAGGGGAGGGCGAGGAGGAGGAACGGCCGGTCGGCGAATGCGGACCCCTCTGCCCCCGGTGGGACGGGGCGGAACATGTTGTCGGCAAACAGGGCGGTGAGGGCGCGGTCGGTCACGGTGCGCACCACGAGGGCATAGCCCGGGTCAGCCCCCAGCGCCCGCTCGGTCACGTACAGACGCGCCTTCTTCCCCAAGGTGCCGAGGGCGTCCTGGAGGATCATCTCGAACGTGTCGGGGCTCAAAGGGATGCAGTACGGGGAACGCCAGTCCACCGCGGCGTGGATCTCCGGCCGGTCCACGATGTACGTGTCCTGGGGCCTCCGGCCCGTGGACTCCGGCGGGGTCCAGGCGGCGAGCGCGCCGGAGGAGCTGCCCCACGCCTCCCGGCGGCGGATGGCTTCGGCGATGAGCTCTCGCCGCCCCCGGTTCTCCCACACGTCGGGGTGGGCCCCGAGGGCCCGGTCCACGGCCCGGTCAACGTCCATGCGCTCCCTCCTTGTCTCCAGCGACCGCAGGCGCCGGGTGCACGTACACCGTCTGGGTGGGATAGGCGAACGCGATGCCCTCCTCCCTGAACCGGCGGTAGAGCTCGAGGTTGATGGCCTGCTGGATGTCCATGTACACGTTGTAGTCCGGAACGAGCACGTAGTAGACGACCTCAAACCCGAGCGCGAAGTCCCCGTACTCCTTGAAGTGGGCCCGGTCGAAGCGCGTGTTCGGCTGGGCCTCGATGATCTCTCGCACGATCCTCGGGATCGCGGCGAGCGCCTCGTACGGGGTTTCGTACACGACCCCGAACGAGAACATCACCCGGCGCTGGAACATGCGTTTGTAGTTGCGGACCGGCTGACGCAGGAGCTCGGCGTTGGAGAAGATGAGCTGTTCGCCGGTGAGGCTGCGCACACGGGTGGTCTTGAGGCCGACCCGCTCCACCGTGCCCATGAAGTCGCCGACGATGATGAAGTCCCCCACCAGGAACGGTTTGTCCACCACGATGGAGATGGAGGCGAACAGGTCCCCGAGGATGTTCTGGAGGGCCAAAGCCACGGCGATGCCGGCGATCCCGAGCCCGGTCACGAGGGCAGTGATGTCGATCCCCACGTTCTCCAGGGCCAGGAGCAGCACCAACGTCCACAGGGCGATCTTCCCGAGGAACGCCACCGCGTTGAGGGTGGTGGCGGTGGCCGCGTCCCCTTCCTCCTCGAGCTTCCGCTTGACCGCGCGGTCCACCCAGTACGTGATGATCCGGCCCCCCCAGGACGCGACCTGGATCAGGAAGGCCAGCACGGCCAGGGTGCCGATGGCCCGGGACGCGGCCGGGGGAAGCCGCACCGCGAGCGACCCCGCGTAAAGGGCGACCCCGAGGAGGAAGAAGAGATGGGTCCGCCGGGCCAGGTCGGCCATGAGGCGCACGAACTCGCTCTTCGTCCGCTCGTAGCGGGCGGTCAACTGGCGGCGGATGCCCCACGTGGCGAGCTTCAGCCCAAGGAAGGTCAGGGCGAACACGCCCAGGGCGAGAAGCCATACCCAAAGTGCGTTTTCCCCGAGCGTCCGCTCAAGGAAGTTCATCGTCTGCCGTACCTCCGCGGGGCGATCCGGGTCATCCGCGCCGCCGGCCAAGGAGGATCGCGGTGAAGAGGAGGACGACGCCCACCGCGAGGAGGATCACGGTGACCGCGGTGGCGGGGGGCTTGATGAGGGTGCCGATCACCAACCCGACCAGGGCGGCACCGGCCGCCAAGAGGAAACTTTGGATGTAACCGGTTAGCCGGTGCATGGCGTTTTAGGTTACCCGCCTGGTTCCCCTTCGTCAAACAGGGGGACCAGCCGGAACCCCTTCACGTCGATCAAGCCACGGTCGGTGAGCTTGAGGGCCGGGATCACCGGGAGGGCCAGGAAGGAGAGGGTCATGAAGGGATCGGGGAGTTGGGAGCC
>JANLFW010000017.1:8641-9179 GCA_024653305.1 Candidatus Acetothermia bacterium
TCACTTGTCCCCCGCCCAGGCGGACGAGCTCCGCCACCGCGGCGCGCATGTCCTCATCGGTGGTGCCCACCACCACCACGTTGTGGCTGTCGTGGGCCACGGTGGACGCGAGCGCCCCCCGTCGGAGGCCGAACCCCTGGACGAGAGCGAGCCCCACGTTCCCCGTTCCGCGGTGCCGCTCCACCACGGCAAGCTTGAGGAGGTCCCGGTCCGGGTCGGCCACCACCTCGCCCCCTTCCAGGCGGGGCCTCACGTGGAATTCCTCGGTCACCACCTGGCCGGGGACGACCCGGATGGCCCTGGCCCTCCCCGCCCCAGCCGGGATGCTGAAGGAGAGCCGCTCCGCGTCCACGCGCACCGGTGCGCGCCCCTCCCCGCGCGGGGGCGCGGGCAGGTCCACGATGCACTCCCCGCCCGCGGCCACCTTCACCCCGGCCACGTACACCTCCTCCACCCGTACCCGCTGAAGGTCGGAAAGCACGGCGAGGTCGGCAGCGTAGCCGGGGGCGATCGCCCCGAGGTTCGGGATCCCGTACGC
>JANLFW010000017.1:9189-10781 GCA_024653305.1 Candidatus Acetothermia bacterium
CGAGGTCGGCAGCGTAGCCGGGGGCGATCGCCCCGAGGTTCGGGATCCCGTACGCCCGGGCGGTGTGGACCGTGGCGCAGGCGATCGCGACCTCCGGGGGGACGCCGCCCGCGATGGCCTTCCGCAGGACGTCGTCCATGTGCCCTTCCGAGAGGAGGGTTTCCGGCTCCCGGTCGTCGGTGCAGAGGTGGACGAACGGGGCGGACCGGGCGGTGAGGAGGGGGAGCAGGGCGGAGAGGTTCCGGGCCGTGGTCCCCTCGCGGATGAGGACGTGCATCCCGGCCCGCAGCTTCTCCGCGGCCTCGGCGAGGGAAGTGCACTCGTGGTCGGTGCGCGGTCCGGCAAGGATGTAGGCCCACAGGGCAGACCCGGAGAGCCCCGGGGCGTGGCCGTCGATCGGGCGGCCCCGGGCTGCCTCGAGCTTGGCCCAGAGGTCGGGGTCGCCGGCCAGCACCCCGGGGAAGTTCATGACCTCCGCGAGGCCGAGGATGCGGTCCCAAGAGAGCAACTCCGCGAGGTCCCGGGCGGCCAGTTCCGCCCCGGCCGTCTCCAGCGGGCTCGCTGGGACGCAGGACGGGGCCAGGAAGAGCGCCCGCAGGGGCAGATCCCGGGTGGCGTCCAGCATGTACCGGACCCCCTCCCGGCCCAGGACATTGGCGATTTCGTGGGGGTCGGCGATCACCGCCGTGGTCCCGTGGGGGAGCACGGCCCGGGCGAACTCAGGCGGGGAGAGGCGCGAGCTCTCGATGTGGACGTGGGCGTCGATGAACCCCGGGACGAGCCACGCCCCGGCGAGGTCGACGATCTCCTCCGCCTCGGTGGCCCCAAACCCGACGATACGGCCGTCGGCCACCGCCACGTCCCCGGGGAAGAACGCCCCGGAGAACACGTCCAGCACCCGGGCCCGCCGCAGGAGAAGCTCAGCCGGGCCCTCTCCCTTGGCCGCCCGGAACGCCCGCGTGTGCACGTTCAAGTTCACCGGCCGGAGGATAGCCGGCGCCGCCCGCCTCGGCCAGCCGTACCCAAGGGCTCCCCTTGACAGGGGGACCGGACGGGCCTACAATGTGTTACCTTGTGCTAACTATAGAAAGGTATGGAAAAGAATGACAACCGCTCGCTCACGGAGCACCGTCGCCGCCTCATCCTGGAGCGGGTGCGGGAGCTGGGGGCGGTGCGCACGTCTGAGCTGGCCAGGATCCACTCCGTGTCCCCCATGACCATCCGCAACGATCTCGATGCCCTTGCCCGTCGGGGGCACCTGTTGCGGGTCCACGGTGGGGCGATGGTCAAGGAGCAACTTGCGGCTGAACCGTCCTACCATGAAAAGGCGTCGCTCAACCTCGAGGAGAAGCGCCGCATCGGGCGCCGTGCTGCCGCGCTCATCGAGGACGGCATGGCCGTGTTCATCGGGAACGGCACCACGACCATGGAGATCGTCCGCGCCCTCAAAGACCGCGCGCCGTCGCACGTCAAGGCGTTCACCAACGCCCTGACCCATGCCACGGAGCTGGCCGGGATTCCACAGGTGGACCTGTACGTGGTGGGCGGGTACCTGCGGGGGGTCTCCTTCGCGATGGTGGGCCCTCTGGCCT
>JANLFW010000017.1:10788-15450 GCA_024653305.1 Candidatus Acetothermia bacterium
TACGTGGTGGGCGGGTACCTGCGGGGGGTCTCCTTCGCGATGGTGGGCCCTCTGGCCGGTCAGGCCCTGGAAGGGGTGTACTTCGACCTCGCGTTTCTGGGAGCCAATGGGATTTCTCTTGAACATGGGATCACGATCCCCTCCCTGGAAGAGGCGGAGACGGCGGCGGAGATCGTGCGTCATGCCCGGCGGGTGGTGATCGTGGCCGACCACACCAAGTTCGGGGTCGTGACCCATGGGAGGATCGCCGACCTTGAGGAAGTGGACGTGATCGTGACCGACGAGGGCCTCAACAACGAGATCCGGTCAGCACTAGCTAGCCTTGAGCTAGAGGTGTACTCCGTGTAAGGGAAGGGGGTGAGAGGGGGGAGTAGTTGTAGGGCATCGCACGACGATTCAGAGGGAGCAAACGAGGAGGTAACGATGAAGCGTTTCTTGGTTCTGGTGTTAGCGATGGCCACGATTGGCGGGCTCGCGGTGGGACAGGGGAAGGTGACAATCGAGTTCTGGCACGCGGCCACCGGGGCTCTGGCGGACGCTCTGAACACGGTGGTCAACGATTTCAACAACTCCCAGACGACCTACTTTGTGAACGCGGTGTACAAGGGCTCGTATGCCGAAACGATGTCCGCGGCGATCGCGGCGTTCCGGGCCGGCAAGCCCCCGCACATCGTGCAGATCTTCGAAGTCGGGACGGCGACGATGATGGCCGCCACCGGGGCCATCTACCCGGTGTACCAGCTCATGGCGGACACGGGGGTACCGTTCGACCCCGAGCAGTACATCGCCCCGGTGAAGGGCTACTACAGCGATGCCGCGGGTCGGATGGTCTCCATGCCGTTCAACAGCTCGACCGCGGTGCTGTGGTACAACAAGGACGCGTTTCGGGCCGCAGGGCTCGATCCGGACAACCCGCCGCGGACGTGGGCCGAAGTGCGGGCCGCGGCCAAGAAGATCGTCGAGACGGGTGCCGCCAAGATCGGCCTCTCCTGCGCCTGGCTCACGTGGACCCAGTTCGAACAGTTTGGGGCCATCCACAACACCCCGTTTGCGACCCGAGCCAACGGGTTCGAGGGCATGGACGCGGTGCTCGAGCTCAACCACCCCCTGTACGTCCGGCATCTCCAGACCCTGATCGACATGGCCAAGGAGGGCTCGTTCACGTACGGCGGGCGGGATGCCACGCCGGATGCGCTCTTCCCTTCCGGGGAGGCGGCGATGCTCATCGCCTCCTCGGCCCTGCGGGCCCGCGTCGCCCGCGAGGCCAAGTTCGAGTGGGGCGTGACATACCTCCCCTACTACGATGACGCGGTCCAGATCCCGCACAACTCGATCATCGGCGGGGCCTCGCTGTGGGTCATGCGCCGGCCAGATGCCAGCCTTGAGCTGTACAAGGGCGTGGCCGAGTTCTTCCGGTTCATCAGCCAGCCGGAGGCCGATGCCAAGTGGCACATGACGACGGGGTACGTGCCGCTGACGTTCGGAGGGTACGAGGTGGCCAAGGCTGAAGGGTACTACGACCAGAACCCGGGCGCCGATATCCCGATCTTGCAGCTCGCGCGGCCCAATCCGACAGAGAACACGCGGGGGCTCCGGCTCGGGAACCTCCCGTCGATCCGGACGGTGATCTACGAGGAGGTGGAGAAAGCCCTCCAAGGCCAGCAGACGGCGCAGCAGGCCCTCGATAACGTGGTGAAGCGGGGCAACGCCATCCTCCGCGAGTTCGAGGCCACCCACAAGTAACGGACCCTTCGGTGGGGCGCACCGCGGTGGAGGGTGCGCCCCACCTCCCTGTTGGGGGTGAGGGACTGTGGGCGATCGTCCGGTGTTCTCGAATAAGCTCCTCCCGTACTTGCTCGTGGCGCCGCAGGTCATCGTCACCGCGGTGTTCTTCGTCTGGCCGGCGTCGCAGGCGATCTACCAGGCCGTGTTGCGTAGCGATCCGTTCGGGTTGCGGACGCGGTTCGTCGGGTTTGCCAACTTCACAGCGCTCTTTTCCGATCCGTACTACCTAGGATCCGTCCGCCTTTCGTTCCTCTTTTCCGCAGCGGTGGCATTGGCCGCGATCTCGGCCGGGCTCCTCTTCGCGGTGATGGCGAACAAGCCGATCCGGGGCGCCCAGGTGTACAAGACCCTTCTCATCTGGCCCTACGCCCTTGCCCCCGCGGTGGCCGCGGTCCTGTGGCTGTTCTTGTTCCAGCCATCGATCGGCATCATCGCCAGGGCCCTCCAAGGGGTGGGGATCCCGTGGAATTACACCCTTAACGGGACCCAGGCCCTGTTCCTCGTGATCCTGGCCTCCGTCTGGAAACAGGTGAGCTACAACTTCATCTTCTTTTTGGCCGGGCTTCAGGCGATCCCGAAGTCGCTCGTCGAGGCGGCGCGGGTGGACGGCGCCGGATCGCGGCGCGTGTTCTGGTCGATCATCTTCCCCCTCCTCACCCCGACCACGTTCTTCCTCCTCGTCATGAACACGGTCTACGCTTTCTTTGACACGTTCGGGGCCATCGATGCGTTGACGAAGGGCGGCCCGGGGAAGGCCACGGAGACGATGTGCTACAAGCTATACGTGGATGGTTTCAAGAACTTCCAGATCAACAGCTCGGCGGCCCAATCCGTTGTCCTGATGGTCCTGGTCATCCTCCTGACTGCTGTTCAATTCCGGTTCATCGAGCGCCGGGTCCACTACGTATGAGGAGGGTACACATGCCAAAGCGGTTCCCACAGAACTGGCTTGCGCACGTGGTGCTCCTCCTTGGGGTGGCGATCCTCGCGTTCCCGGTGTACATGGCGGTGGTGGGCTCGACCCACGATGCGGCCACGATCGGGCGCGGCCGGATGCCTCTCACCCCCGGGCCGTATGCGGCCTACAACTACGCCCAGGCCTGGGCCTACGGCACCGGGGAGCGTGTGTCGGGGACCCCGGTCCGGATCATGATGCTGAACTCCTTCCTCATGGCCATCACCATCGCCATCGGCAAGATCGCGGTCTCCATCCTCGCTGCCTATGCGGTCGTGTTCTTTCGGTTTCCCCTCCGGATGTTCTTCTTCTGGCTGATCTTCATCACCCTGATGCTGCCCCTCGAGGTCCGGATCATCCCGAGCTACAAGGTCATCTCCGACTTCGGCCTCATCAACACGTTCGCGGGGTTGACCATCCCCCTCATGGTCTCCGCCACCGGGACCTTGCTCTTCCGGCAGGTATTCCTCACCATCCCGAAGGAGCTCCTGGACGCGGCGAAGATCGACGGGGCGGGCCCCATGCGGTGCCTGTGGTCGATCATCCTCCCCTTGGGGCGGCCGAGCATCGCCGCCCTGTTCGTGATCCTGTTCGTGTACGGTTGGAACCAGTACTTGTGGCCCCTCCTCATCACCACCGAGCGGAACATGGACACCGTGGTCATCGGGATCGTGAAGATGTTGGGTACGTCGGAATCCCTCATGGACTGGAACCTCGTCATGGCCACCACGGTCATGGCCATGGCCGTCCCGATCTTTATCGTGATCTTGCTGCAGCGGTGGCTTGTGAAGGGCTTGGTGGAGACAGAAAAATGATGCTTATTCCAGGAAAGCAGCGGCGAAAGGGCGCTCGGCCCGGGGGTAGCGAGAGGACTATGGGGTTGAGGGTCTGGCGGGGCCTGGGCCTGGGCCTCGGGCTTGCCGTGGCCTGGGCTGGGGGTGTGGGATGGTCGGATCCGGTGCCTGAGGGGGTGGAAGTGAACACGGTACTGGTCATTGCCCATCGCGGGGCGCGGTCGGTGGCCCCGGAGAACACGCTGGCCGCAGCCAAGGCGGCGTGGGAGCTCGGGGCGGATGCATGGGAATTCGACGTGCAGATGACAAAAGACGGGGAGCTCGTCCTCGTGCACGACGACACCCTTGCCCGCACCACGAATGCCCGGGAAGTGTTCCCCGACCGTTCCCCATGGGGGGTTGGTGACTTCACCCTCGAGGAGATCCGGTGCTTGGACGCCGGGTCGTGGTTCGTGGCCCAGGATCCGTTCGGGACCATCGCCTCCGGGGAAGTCCCCCAGGACCAGGCTGAGGCCTACCGCGGGGAGCGGATTCCCACTCTTCGGGAGGCCCTCCTCCTCACGGGGGAGCTCGGGCTCCTGGCCAACGTAGAGCTCAAGGGCACCCGTTCGTTCGTTCTCTCCCCGCGGGACCGGGACGTCGTGGAGCGCACCGTGGCGCTAATCCGCGAGCTCGGGATGGGGGGGCGGGTCATCGTTTCCTCGTTCGACCACGAGATGATCCGGCACCTGAAACGGATCGCCCCGGAGATCGCCGGGGCGCTCCTCGTGTCCAGCATGCTGTACGATCCGGTGGCCTACCTCCGCGAGGTCGGGGCCGATGCCCTGAACCCCAGGGCCACCGCCTACGATCCGGCGAGGGCACGCGCCCTGCGCCAGGCCGGGTTCGGGGTGTACGTGTGGACGGTGAACGAGCCCACCGAGCTCTCCCGGTTCGCCCGCGAGCCGGACGTGTCCGGGATCATCACCGACTGGCCGCAGCGGCTGCTAGCGATCCTTGGGCGGAGCAAGGGTTGAGCTCGGCGTGAACCGCGGGAACTCAGGAGGGCGGGCAAGGCGTGTGTTGGCCCTGGCCGAGGTCGGCAGCGTAGCCGGGGGCGATCGCCCCGAGGTTCGGGATCCCGTACGC
>JANLFW010000017.1:15459-34586 GCA_024653305.1 Candidatus Acetothermia bacterium
CCGAGGTCGGCAGCGTAGCCGGGGGCGATCGCCCCGAGGTTCGGGATCCCGTACGCCCGGGCGGTGTGGACCGTGGCGCAGGCGATCGCGACCTCCGGGGGGACGCCGCCCGCGATGGCCTTCCGCAGGACGTCGTCCATGTGCCCTTCCGAGAGGAGGGTTTCCGGCTCCCGGTCGTCGGTGCAGAGGTGGACGAACGGGGCGGACCGGGCGGTGAGGAGGGGGAGCAGGGCGGAGAGGTTCCGGGCCGTGGTCCCCTCGCGGATGAGGACGTGCATCCCGGCCCGCAGCTTCTCCGCGGCCTCGGCGAGGGAAGTGCACTCGTGGTCGGTGCGCGGTCCGGCAAGGATGTAGGCCCACAGGGCAGACCCGGAGAGCCCCGGGGCGTGGCCGTCGATCGGGCGGCCCCGGGCTGCCTCGAGCTTGGCCCAGAGGTCGGGGTCGCCGGCCAGCACCCCGGGGAAGTTCATGACCTCCGCGAGGCCGAGGATGCGGTCCCAAGAGAGCAACTCCGCGAGGTCCCGGGCGGCCAGTTCCGCCCCGGCCGTCTCCAGCGGGCTCGCTGGGACGCAGGACGGGGCCAGGAAGAGCGCCCGCAGGGGCAGATCCCGGGTGGCGTCCAGCATGTACCGGACCCCCTCCCGGCCCAGGACATTGGCGATTTCGTGGGGGTCGGCGATCACCGCCGTGGTCCCGTGGGGGAGCACGGCCCGGGCGAACTCAGGCGGGGAGAGGCGCGAGCTCTCGATGTGGACGTGGGCGTCGATGAACCCCGGGACGAGCCACGCCCCGGCGAGGTCGACGATCTCCTCCGCCTCGGTGGCCCCAAACCCGACGATACGGCCGTCGGCCACCGCCACGTCCCCGGGGAAGAACGCCCCGGAGAACACGTCCAGCACCCGGGCCCGCCGCAGGAGAAGCTCAGCCGGGCCCTCTCCCTTGGCCGCCCGGAACGCCCGCGTGTGCACGTTCAAGTTCACCGGCCGGAGGATAGCCGGCGCCGCCCGCCTCGGCCAGCCGTACCCAAGGGCTCCCCTTGACAGGGGGACCGGACGGGCCTACAATGTGTTACCTTGTGCTAACTATAGAAAGGTATGGAAAAGAATGACAACCGCTCGCTCACGGAGCACCGTCGCCGCCTCATCCTGGAGCGGGTGCGGGAGCTGGGGGCGGTGCGCACGTCTGAGCTGGCCAGGATCCACTCCGTGTCCCCCATGACCATCCGCAACGATCTCGATGCCCTTGCCCGTCGGGGGCACCTGTTGCGGGTCCACGGTGGGGCGATGGTCAAGGAGCAACTTGCGGCTGAACCGTCCTACCATGAAAAGGCGTCGCTCAACCTCGAGGAGAAGCGCCGCATCGGGCGCCGTGCTGCCGCGCTCATCGAGGACGGCATGGCCGTGTTCATCGGGAACGGCACCACGACCATGGAGATCGTCCGCGCCCTCAAAGACCGCGCGCCGTCGCACGTCAAGGCGTTCACCAACGCCCTGACCCATGCCACGGAGCTGGCCGGGATTCCACAGGTGGACCTGTACGTGGTGGGCGGGTACCTGCGGGGGGTCTCCTTCGCGATGGTGGGCCCTCTGGCCAGTCAGGCCCTGGAAGGGGTGTACTTCGACCTCGCGTTTCTGGGAGCCAATGGGATTTCTCTTGAACATGGGATCACGATCCCCTCCCTGGAAGAGGCGGAGACGGCGGCGGAGATCGTGCGTCATGCCCGGCGGGTGGTGATCGTGGCCGACCACACCAAGTTCGGGGTCGTGACCCATGGGAGGATCGCCGACCTTGAGGAAGTGGACGTGATCGTGACCGACGAGGGCCTCGATCCCCAGTACGCTCGGCTCCTCTCCGAGCAGGGTGGGGAGCTCGTGCTCGCGTGAGCAAAAGGGGGTGAGAGAGGCGAAGAGCGCAACAACCCGGGGCGATCTCGGGATCCACATCCTATGCCAGAAGGAGGCTTGTCATGCGGAATCGCAGGATATGGTGGGTTGTGCTCGGGGTGCTCGTGGGCGGACTGACGCTGGCGCCGGTTGCCGCCCAGGCCAAGACGACGGTGGAGTTCTGGCACGCCATGAGCGGGTCACGGCTGAAGGTCCTGGAGAAGATCGTGAGCGACTTCAACGCCGCGCACCCCGACATCGAGGTGCGTCCGGTCTTTACCGGAACGTACGAGGAGACCCTGACCAAGTTCATCGCCGCCTACCGCACGGGAACAGCCCCCCACCTCGTTCAGGTCTATGAAGTGGGGACCCAGACCATGATCGACAGTGGCGCCATCATCCCGGTATACCAAATCCCGGGGATGCTCGGAGAGACGTGGGACTGGGCGCAGTACGTGCGGCCCATCGTGTTGTACTACTCGGTGGGGGACAACCTGTGGTCCTTCCCGTTCAATTCATCCACATCGATTCTCTATTACAACAAGGATCACTTCCGCCAGGCCGGGCTCGACCCCAACAAGCCACCCGCGACCTGGGACGAGGTACACGAATACGGGAAGAGGCTCATCGAGGCCGGTGTGGTCACGAACGTGCTCTCCTTTGGCTGGCCGGACTGGCAGTTCGAGCAGCAGCTGGCGATTCACAACTACCTCTACGCGGATAACGAAAACGGACGCGCCGGCCTCGCCACAGAGGTCACATGGCCCGATCCCTTCAGCATCAAGGTGTTCGAGACCTGGACGCGGCTTGCCCGCGAGGGGATCTTCCTCTACGGTGGGCCGGAGTACAACGCCAACGCCGCCTTCACCAGTGGGACGATCTCGATGCTCTTCCAGTCCACCTCGTCTCTTGACGGCATTATGAAGACGGCCAAATTCGAGGTTGGCACCAGCTTCCTCCCCCGGTTCCCCGACGAGCCACGGGGCAACTCGGTGGTGGGCGGAGGAAGCCTCTGGGTGCGCAAAGGGCAGAGCGCAGCGGAGCTCCGCGCCGTCTGGGAGTTCCTGAAGTGGCTCAGCCAGCCCGATGTGGACATCTACTGGCACAAGGGCACGGGCTACTTCCCGGCCACCAACGCCGCGCTGAAGCAGCTCATGGACGAAGGGTGGTTCGCGGAAAGCCCCAACCACCTGACCGCGTTCCTCCAAATCCTGTCCGGCCGTCAGGACACCGCGGCCTCCGTGGGGGTGCGCCTCGGCCCATTCGTCGAGATCCGCGACTACATTCGGTCAGCACTGGAGAAGGCCCTCGCCGGGACCCTCTCCCCAGAGGCAGCCCTGGCCGAGGCCGCGGCCAAAGCCAACCGGGCCCTCCAGGAGTACCGTACGTTGGTGAAGTAGGAAGGGACGCCAAGTACCGGGGCAGGGGCATCCCTGCCCCGGTGCCTTGTGTCCAAAGGAGATCATGTGGAGGCACGCTTTCCCGGCCACCGGCTGCTCCCTTACATCCTGATCTTCCCATCCATCGCCGTCATCATCGTGTTCCTCGTCGTTCCGTTCGTGCAGGCGGTTCAGCAGTCCTTCTACCGCACCTCCCCGTTCGGCACGACCACATTGTTCGTAGGCCTGGGCAACTACACCCAGCTCTTCTCCACGCCCGAGTACGTGCGTAGCCTTCTGACCACGATCGGGTTTGCCGCCCTGGTCATCGTGGGGGGTCTGTCCGCCTCGCTCGCCATCGCCGTCCTCGTCACGAGGAGGATCAGAGGAGTTGGGTTCTATCAGGTGGCGTTCATCTGGACGTACGCCCTCTCCCCGGCCGTGGCCGGGATCATCTGGGCCCTTCTCTTTGATCCCGCGGTTGGGCTGGGAACTTACGCCCTGTACAGGATCACCGGGTACCGAATCAACATGCTTGTCCATGGGACCGCGGCCTTGCTCATCGCTGCCGCCGCCGCCGCGTGGAACATGCTCGGGTACAACATCTGCTTCTACATCGCCGGGCTCCAGAACGTGCCCAAGGAGTTCGAGGAGGCGGCCCGGGTGGACGGGGCCGGACCGTGGCGGACTTTCTGGCGGATCACGTTTCCGATGCTCTCCCCCACTACCGCGTTCCTCCTCTTCGTGAACATGATCTATGCCTTCTTCCAGGTGTTCGGGCTGATCGACATCATGACCCAAGGGGGCCCGGGTGGGGCCACGGAGATCCTGGTCTATAAACTCTACCGGGACGGGTTCATCCGCCTCCGGGGCAACCTCGCCTCGGCCCAGTCGGCGGTCCTGTTCCTCATGGTGGCGGCAATGGCCCTGTTCCAACTTCGGGTCGCAACCCGAAGGGCGGTGTACAGCCGGTGAGGTGGACGATGTCCCGGAAGACCCTGTACAAGCTTGGCCTGCACGCAACGCTGATCCTCATCCTCATCGCCGTGGCGTTCCCCCTGTACTTCGCGTTCGTGATGGGGACGCTCACCCACCAGGAGGCCTATGCCTTTCCCCCGAAGCTCATCCCCGGGACCCAATTCTTCGCCAATGTGACCGAAGCCTGGCACCGGGTGAATCTGGGGCGGCTTATGGCCAATAGCGCTCTGGTGGCCCTATCGGTTGCGGTGGGGAAGAGCGTCCTCTCCGTCCTGGCCGCGTTCGCATTCACGCACTTCCACTTCCGCGGCCGGATTCTGCTCTTCCCCTTGAGCATGATCACCCAGATGCTGCCCTTGCCGGTGCGCATCGTCCCCGCGTATGGCCTCATGGCCAGCTTCGGATGGCTCAACACCTACTACGCCCTCATCATCCCCTATCTCGCCAGCACCACCGGGCTCCTTCTGTTCCGCCAGTTCTTCCTCACCGTGCCCGATGAGCTCTCCGATGCGGCCAGGGTGGACGGGGCCGGCCCACTCCGGTACCTGTGGAACGTCCTAATCCCCCTTTCGAAGACGAACATCGCCGCGCTTTTTGTGATCGAGTTCGTGTACATGTGGAACGAGTACCTGTGGCCGCTCATCGTCACCACCGCCCCCCAGATGCGGGTCGCCCAGATCGGCCTCAAGATGCTCATCACCTCTGAGCGCACGGCGGCGGAGTGGAACATCATCATGGCCGGCACGATCCTGATCATGCTCCCGCCCCTCGTCGTCCTGATCGTCATGCGCAGGCAGTTCGCGCAAGGGATCGCCATGCAGAGCACCAAGTGACCGGCGGCGGGGAGGGGCCTGTGGGCGAAGGGAAGAGCGTGGTTGCTGAACCGTCGGCGGGCTCGGCACGGCTGCTTGCCCTGGCCGAGGCGGTGCTGGTGGCGGCCATCTGGTCCTCGTCGTTTGTGGGGGTGAAGTACACGCTGGTTTACGCTGGCCCCCTCACCGTGGCCGGGCTCCGCTACTTCCTCGCCTTCGTGCTCCTTTGCCCCTGGCTTTGGCGAGACCGAAAGGCCCTATCGGAGCTCCCCCGGTCCCTGTGGGGGAGATTTGCCGTCATGGGCATTTCCCAGTACAGCGTGGGAAACGGCGCGTTGTTCTGGGCCCTGAGGTTTATCCCCGCCACCGCTGGGTCGCTCGTCCTGTCTCTGGTCCCCGTTCCTGTGCTGCTCCTAGGGATCCTGCGCCTTGGGGAATGGCCACGCCCCGCGCAAGTGGTGGGGTTGGGGGCGGCCATCGGGGGGAGCGTGCTGTTCTTCATGCCGGAACTCGGGCCGGGCGCTCCCCTGGCCTTGGCCGTCCTCGCGGTGGCGCTCTTGGGGTTCGCTGTGTTCCCGGTGCTGGGACGCGAGGTGGCCCGCGACCGCCTGGCCGGAAATGTGGCGCTAACCGGCGTCCCTCTGGGCATCGGTGGGGGCCTTGTCCTCGTCGCCGCCCTGGCCACAGAGGGGATGCCCCGCCTGCCGCCCTCCGGGTGGGGGGTGATCGTGGGGTTGAGCGCGGTGAACACAGCCCTTGGTTACCTTTTGTTCAACCACGCCCTCCGCCAGCTCACGGCCGTCGAGGCAAACGTGATCGTCAACCTGTCCCCGTTGGGCACGGCCCTCCTCGCCTGGGCGACGTTGGGCGAACGCCTGACGGCCATTCAGGTTGGGGCGATGGTGGCGGTGGTGGCCGGCGTTACTTTGGTTCAGTGGAAACGGGGTTAACTTGCGTAAAGTCCAAGGCTACCTTCTTGACCTCGACGGCACGGTGTACCGGGGGGAACGGCTGATCCCTGGGGCGGCGGAGGCGGTCGCCGAGCTCCGGGCCCGTGGGAGGCGGATCGTGTTCCTGTCCAACAAACCCCTCCAGACCCGCCGGGATTACGCCGAGAAGCTCACGCGTCTGGGGATCCCCACTTCAGAGGAGGAGGTGGTCAACTCCTCGTTCGTCCTCGCCTCCTACCTCGCCCGAAAGGCCCCCGGGGCCCGGGTGTTCGCCATCGGGGAGGAGCCGCTTCTTTCCGAACTCCGCCGGGCGGGCCTTGTCCTCACCGAGGATCCTGAGGAGATCGAGTACCTGATCGCCGCGTTTGACCGCACCTTCGACTACAGGAAGCTCAACATCGCCTTCCAGGCCCTGCGGCGCGGCGCCCACTTCCTCGCCACCAACGCCGACCGCACCTGCCCCGTGGAGGAGGGTGAAGTCCCGGACGCCGCCGCGGTGATCGCCGCCCTGGAGGCGACCAGCGGGCGGGGGGTGGAAACGGTGGTGGGGAAACCATCCCGCCACACGGTGGACGTGGCCCTGGAAGCGCTCGGCCTCCCGCCGGAGAAGTGCGCCATGGTGGGGGACCGCCTGGAAACGGACGTGGTCATGGCCAAGGAGAATGGCCTCCTGGCGATCCTCGTCCTCTCCGGGGTGAGCTCCCGGGCGGACCTCCTCCGGGCCTCCGTACAACCCGATCACGTGGTCGAAAGCGTCGCTGACCTCCCAGCCCTCGATGAGCGGGTGGCCCAACCGATGAGGGGTGAACGAAAGATGGCAACCGAAACGGTCTATGTCCCTGTGGAGGAGCTGAAGCGCTTCGTGTTCGACGTGTTCGTGGCCCTCGGGGTCTCGGAGGAGGACGCCTGGATCTGCACCGATGTCCTCATCGCCTCCGACCTGCGGGGCATCGAGTCCCACGGGGTTTCGCGCCTGAAGATGTACTACGACTGGATCAAGAAGGGGATCGTCTCCCCGCGGGTGCGGTTCGAGGTGGTGCGGGAGGGCCCGACCACAGCGGTGGTAGACGGGCACTGCGGCCTGGGGCACGTGGTCGCCTACCGGTCCATGAAGTTCGCCATCGCCAAGGCCCGCGCTTGGGGCCTGGGGGCGGTGGCCGCCCGGAACTCCTCCCACTTCGGGATCGCCGGGTACTACGCCCTGATGGCCGCGCGGGAAGGGATGGTCGGCCTCGCCCTCACCAACGCCCGGCCGTCGGTGGCCCCCACGTATGGGGTGGAGCCGATGCTGGGCACGAACCCCGTCGCGTTTGCCTGCCCCACGGACGAGGATTTCCCGTTCCTGTTCGACGCCGCCACCTCCATCACCCAGCGGGGAAAGATCGAAGTCCTCGCCCGCGAGGGGAAGCCCACCCCGGCGGGGTGGGTCATCGACCGGGAAGGAAGGCTTGCCACCGACACCCAAGCGATCCTGCGCGGGATCCCCAAGGACCTCTATGCGTTCCTCCCTCTCGGTGGGCCGGGCGAGGAGATGGGCGGGCACAAGGGCTACGGCCTGGCGACCATGGTGGAAATCCTGTGTGCCTCTCTTGCGTCCGGGTCTTTCTTGAAAGCCCTTTCTGGGTTTGACGAGGAGGGACGGCCGCGGCCCCACCGACTGGGTCACTTCTTCCTCGCGATCGCGATCGAGCACTTCGTGCCCCTTGCCGAGTTCAAACGCACCACCGGGGAGATCCTGAGGGCACTTCGGGCGTCGGCCAAAGCGCCGGGGGCAGAGCGGATCTACACCGCGGGGGAGAAGGCATACTTACGCGAGCAACAGATCCGCGCCCATGGGGTGCCCATCACCCCCAGGCTCCAGGCAGACCTGCGGACGATCCGGGCGGAGCTCGGGCTCACCGGCCACGCGCTCCCGTTCTGAACTTCAGGACCGGGGTTGACGCCAAGGACCACTTTGGCCAGGATAGGAAACCTAACGCAAGTAATCGAACGAAAAAGAAGGATCCATGGGTGAGCACGTGGCGGCGATCGATCTTGGCACGACCGGGGTGCGGTGCGTGGTGTTCGATCGGGATGCCCAGCCCGTGGGAAAGGCGTACCGGGAACTTTCCCTCGCCTACCCGCGCCCAGGGTGGGTGGAGCAGGACCCCGAGGCGATGGTGGCTGGGGCGCTGTCCGTGGTCCGGGCCGCGCTCCGGCAGGCCCGCATCCGGGCCGTGGACCTCGCCGCCCTGGGGATCACCGACCAGCGGGAGACGACGGTGGCCTGGGACCGCGCGACCGGTCGGCCCGTTCACCCGGCCATCGTGTGGCAGGACCGGCGCACCGCCCCCCACTGCGAGGCGCTGCGCCGCGCCGGGGCGGAGGAGGGCCTGCGCGGGCGCACCGGGCTCCCCCTGGACCCCTACTTCTCGGCCTCCAAGATCTCCTGGCTCCTGGAGCACATCCCCGGGTTGCGCGAGCGGGCGGCTCGGGGGGAGGTCCTGTTCGGCACAGTGGATGCCTGGCTTCTCTGGTCGCTGTGCGGAATCCACGCCACCGACGTCACCAACGCCTCCCGGACCCTGCTCTACGACATCCGCGCCCTCCGCTGGGACGAGGAGGCCCTGGTCCTGTTCGACGTGCCGGCCGGTTGTCTCCCCGAGGTTCGGCCGAGCCTGTCCGTGTTTGGCCACACCCGGCCCGAGCTCCTCGGGGCCGCGGTGCCCGTGGCCGGGGTGCTCGGGGACCAGGAGAGCGCCCTGTTCGGCCAGGCGTGTTTCGCCCCCGGGGAGGCCAAGGTCACCTGGGGCACGGGGGCGTTCCTCCTCATGAACGTGGGGACCAGATTTGTCCCCAGCCGGCACGGCCTCCTGACCACGGTGGCCTACGCCGACCGGGCTGAGGTGCGCTACGCCCTGGAGGGATCGATCTTCGTGGCCGGGGCGGCGGTGCAATGGCTGCGGGACGGGCTGGGCCTGCTCAAGGATGCGGCCGAGTCCGAGTCCCTGGCCGGGGGCCTCCCCTCGAACGAGGGGGTGTACTTCGTGCCCGCCCTCACCGGCCTCGGCGCCCCACACTGGGACCCGTACGCCCGGGGGACGATCCTCGGGGTCACCCGGGGCACGGGGAGGGCCCACCTTGTCCGGGCGGCGCTGGAGGCCATCGCCTATCAGACCCACGACGTGGTCCGGGCCATGGAGGCCGACGCCGGTGTTCCCATCCGGGAGCTGCGCGTGGACGGGGGGGCGGCGAGGAACGACTTCTTGTGCCAGTTCCAAGCCGACGTGCTGGGCATCCCCGTCCTTCGCCCCCGCTTCCCGGAGACCACGGTCCTTGGGGCGGCGCTCGCCGCTGGCGTCTCCGTGGGGTTCTGGCGGGACCTCGCTGAGCTGCGCGCGCGGTGGGAGGAGGACCGCCGGTTCGTGCCCCAAATGAGCGATGCCGACCGGGAGCGGCTGCTCGCCGGCTGGCGGGCGGCGGTGGCCCGCGCCCGGGGCTGGGCGAGGGAGGCGGGATGAGGGTCGCGGTGATCGGAGCCGGGGTGGTGGGAGCCCTCGTCGTCCGGGAGCTCGCCCGCTACGAGGCCGAGGTGCTCCTGTTCGAGCAGGAGGCGGACGTGGGGTGGGGGGTGACCAAGGCCAACTCCGGCATCGTCCACGCCGGGTTCCACGACCGCCCCGGGACGGCGTGCGCCCGGTTCTGTGTCTCCGGCAACGCCCTGTTCGACGAGGTTTGCCGTGACCTCGACGTCCCCTTCCGGCGCACCGGCGCCTACGTGCTGGCCCTGTCCGCTGCGGACCGCGCCGTCCTTGACCGACTGCGGGCCCAGGGGGAGGAGAACGGGGTCCCCGGGCTTGAGGTCCTACCGGGGGGCGAGGTCCTCGCCCGGGAGCCGAACGTGAACCCGGCGGTGGTGGCCGCCCTATGGGCGCCTACGGTGGGGATCACCGAGCCGTGGGCGCTCGCCCTGGCTGCGGTGGAGAACGCCGCGGCGGGCGGGCTTGCGGTCCACCTCGGGGAGGAGGTCACGGGGATCCGGGTGGATGGGGGCCGCGTGCGGGCGGTGCAGACCGCCCGGGGGAGCTACCCGGTGGACGCAGTGGTGAACGCGGCCGGCCTGTACGCGGACCAGGTGGCGGCGATGGCCGGGGTCCCGGAGCCCCGGATCGTCCCCCGGCGGGGCGAGTACGTGCTCCTGGACAAAGCGGCCGGGGATCTCGTGCGTGCCGTCCTGTTTCCCACCCCAAGCGAGAAGTCCAAAGGGATTTTGGTCCTGCCCACCATCGACGGGGGGATCCTCCTCGGCCCCACCGCCGCCGACCTCCCCGAGGACGCCAAGGAGGCCACGGACACCAGCGGCGATGGCCTGCGGGCGGCGGTGGAGGGGGCGCGGCGCTTGGTCCCCAAGGTGGACTGCGGGCTGGCCGTGAAGGCGTTCGCCGGCCTCCGGCCGGAGTCCCCCCCGCAGGATTTCGTGGTGGGGACCACCGCGGTGCGGGGTTTCTACCAGGCGGCGGCGATGCGTTCCCCTGGCCTCACCGCCGCCCCTGCCGTTGCCCGCTGGCTCGTGCATGAAGTGATAGCCGGGGATCTCACCCTGGTGCGCAAGGCCTCGTTTGACCCGGTGCGCCGGGGGCCACCCCGAGTCGCCGACCTCGCCAGCGAGGAATGGGAGGCGCGCGTTCGCGAGGACCCCCGCTATGGCCGGATCGTGTGCTTCTGCAACCTGGTAACGGAGGGGGAGATCGTGGACGCGATCCGGCGGGGGGCGCGGAGCCTGGACGGGGTGAAGTTCCGCACCCGTGCTGGGTTCGGGCGTTGCCAGGGCGGCTTCTGCACCGATCGGATCCTCGCCATCCTCGCGCGGGAGCTGGGGACCGAACCGGAGGAGGTCCCCCTGCGGGATCCACGGTCGTGGCTCGTGGCGGGGAAGATCCGGCCATGAACCCCTGCTGGGTGGACGTGCTGGTGGTGGGTGGGGGGGCGGCGGGGATGGCCGCCGCGGCGGCCGCGGCCCGGGAAGGGGCCCGTACCTGGCTTGTAGAACGGGACGACCGCCTGGGTGGGGTGTTGGACCAGTGCATTCACCCCGGGTTCGGGCTCCACCGGTACCGGGAAGAGCTCACCGGCCCGGAGTTCGCCCATCGGCTGCTCGGGGAGCTGGAGGCGTCGGGGGCGGAGGTGGTCCCCGCGTGCACGGTGCTGGACGTGGACCCGGCTGGGCCCACGGTGACGGCGGTGGGGCCGGGCGGCGCGGTGCGCATTCGCCCCCGGGCCATCGTGTGGGCGGCAGGGGCCCGGGAGCGGCCGTTCGGGGCGCTCCAGATCCCTGGGTCCCGCCCGGCGGGGATCTACACCGCTGGCCTCGCTCAGCGGCTGGTGAACGTGCACGGGTTCCTCCCCGGCCGCCGGGCGATCGTCCTCGGCTCGGGGGACATCGGGCTGATCATGGCCCGCCGCCTCCACCTGGAGGGGGTGGAGGTGGTGGCCGTGCTCGAGCTCCGCCCGTTCCCCGGGGGGCTTCTGCGCAACGTGGTCCAGTGCCTGGAGGACTTCGGGATCCCCCTCCTCCTTCGGCACACCGTGGCCCGGGTCCACGGACGGGACAGGCTCTCCGGGGTCACCGTGGTGGAGGTCGATGACATGGGCCGCCCCATCCCCGGGACAGAGACGTTGGTGGAGGTAGACACCCTCATCCTGTCCGTGGGCCTCATCCCCGAGGCGGAGGGGATCCCGTTCGTCCCCCTGGACCCGGTGAACCGGGGGCCGCGGGTGGACTCCCGGTTCCGCACCGAGGTGCCGTGGCTGTTCGTGGCCGGCAACGCCCTTGCCGTGTTCGACCTCGTGGACGTGGTGGCCCAGGTGGGGGAGGCGGCAGGGGCATGCGCCGCCCGCCACGCCCGGGGGGAGCTCCTCCGGCGGCGGCCCATCCCCCTCGTCCGCGGCGAGAACGTCCTCCACCTCGTGCCGACTGCCCTGGACCCCGAGGCGCCGGCCACCCTGTACCTGCGCGTTCCCCGCCCCCTGGCCGTGGCGCGGGTGGAGGTGGGTCCAGGGGTACTGGTGCGGAACCACCGGGGAGTACGGCCCGCGGAGATGGTGGCGGTCAAGCTCCCCCCGGAGGCGATGCGGGAGCTCGCGCGCCTCCCTGAGGTGGAGGTGCGGGTGGTGCCGGGATGATCAAGCGGGTGGTGTGCGTCTCCTGCCCGGTGGGGTGCGAGGTGGCCGTGGACATTGCGGACGGGCAGGTGCGGCGCATCGAGGGCAACCGGTGCCCGCGGGGCGAGGCGTACGCGCGGCAGGAGGCGGTGGAGCCCATGCGCGTGGTGGCCACCAGTGTCAAGGTGGTGGGTGGAGAGCGGCCGCTCGTGTCCGTGCGTACCGACCGGCCTGTTCCCCGTCGGTTGATCCCGGAGATCATGGGTGCTGTACGGCGGTTGGCGGTGGAGGCCCCGGTCGAGATCGGCCAGGTGCTGGCGGAGGACCTGGCGGGGACCGGAGCCAGGTTGGTGGCCACGCGCGCGGTGCGTCGTGAGGGCACCACGGGGACGACGGCCGGTGATCCCCGCCGGCAGTTCGGCGAGCGAGGGCCAGCCCCTTGACAGCCGGCACCACCCCCATAGAATTAGCAGTCGAGGCATGAGACTGCTAAAAGGAGGTGGTGGTATGCTGCGCTTGCCTGCGATCTGGCGCGATCCATTCTCCATCACGGCCCGGATGAGCCGGCTCATGGATGAGCTCATGCGCGACTTTGCGAGCTTCGCCGACCTCGACCTGGATGTGTTCCCCGGGTTCGGCCACACCGATGTCTACGTCAAGGACAAGACCCTCGTCATCGAGACGGAACTGCCCGGGGCCGATAAGGACGACGTGCAGGTCCGGGTCGAGGACGACCGCCTCGTCATCACCGGTGAGGTGAAGCGGGCCGAGGAGGTCCGCGACGAGAACTACATCCGCATGGGCCGGCGGTACGGGGCCTTCCGGCGGGTGTTCCCCCTCCCCAAGGAGGTGGAGGACAAGAAGGCCCTCCGCGCCAAGTTCCGCGACGGCGTCCTCCGGGTGGAGGTCCCGCTGGCCAAGGCCCCCACGACCGAGGGCGTCTTCGAGGTGAGGGTGGAGTGAGCGGGATCGGGGGAGGGCCCTGCCCTCCCCCTCCTTTTCGGGGGTGAACGGCCATGGGCGACATCGTGAGCATCCTGGGGTTCCTCATTTTGCTACAAGTGTTCGTCCCGCTCGTGCAACGAAAGGTCCTGGAGCTGCGGCGGCAAAGGTCCATCCGTGCCCTGGAGGTCCGGAGGAGGAGCCGGGTCATCACCCTCATCCACCGCCAGGAGACGGTGAGCCTCCTTGGGGTTCCTGTGACCCGGTACCTCGACATCGAGGACTCCGAGCAGGTCCTGCGGGCGATCCGCATGACCCCGCCGGACATGCCCATCGACCTCGTCCTCCACACCCCGGGAGGGCTCGTGCTCGCCTCCGAACAGATCGCGTGCGCCCTCCTTCGCCACCCCGGGAAGGTCACGGTGTTCGTGCCCCACTACGCCATGAGCGGGGGAACCCTCATCGCCCTGGCCGCCGACGAGATCGTGATGGATCCCAACGCCGTCCTCGGCCCGGTGGACCCCCAGCTCGGCACCCCCCAAGGCGGGTACTTCCCGGCCGCCTCCATCTTGAAGGCCCTGGAGGAGCCCAACCCCAGCCGGGACGACCAGACCCTCATCCTCGGGGACGTGGCCCGGAAAGCCCTCCATCAGGTGCACGAAACCGTGTACACCCTGGTACGGGACAAGCTCCCCGAGGACCGGGCCCGGGAGGTGGCCCAGGCCCTGAGCGAAGGGCGGTGGACCCACGACTACCCCATCATGTTCGACGAGCTGCGGGAGCTTGGGCTTCCCGTGAGCGATCGGATGCCCAAGGAGGTCTATGCCCTCATGGACCTCTACCCCCAGGCCCGGCAGCGGAGGCCAGGGGTGGAGTTCATCCCCGTTCCGTATGCGCCCCCGGCCCGGACCCCCGGGAGGTAACGGATGGGAGCTCGGCTGTGCGAGGCCTGCGGCATCCGCCCGGCCACGGTCGAGGTGGAGGCCGTCGAGGACGGACAGCGCCGGATCCTCCGCCTGTGCGAGGCCGACTACGCCCGCCTGCACCGGCAGCGCTGGTTCTCCCCGTGGGAATCCCTGCTCGCGGGCCTCTTCCCCGAGGGGGCGTTCGGGGAGCGGTGGGCGGACCGGGAGGCCGTGGACATCCACCCTCTCCGACCACGCCCGGGGCCTCCTCCAGAAGGCAGCCCGCAAGGCGGTGGAGTTCGGGAAGCGTGAGGTGGACACGGAGCACGTCCTGTACGCGATCACCGAAAGCGACGTCGTCCAGCGGATCCTCAAAGGGGTCCACCTCTCCCCCGACGACATCCGCGGCTACATCGAGCACAACGCGCCGCGGGGGGACCTCAAGGCGGAGAGGGGGGAGACGGTGCGGGTGGGGATCTCCCCCCGGGTCAAAGGGGTGCTCGAGCAGGCGTTTCTCACCTCGCGCGACTTCGGCCACCGCTACGTGGGGCCGGAGCACCTCCTCATCGCCCTGGTGGAGGAGCCCGATGGGTTCGGCGGGGACGTGCTGCGCCGCTACGGGCTCACCCCGGAGGCGGTGCAGCGGGAGGTGCTCAAGGTCGTGGCCCGGGGGGCGGAGGCCGGGCGGGGGGAGCGGCGGTCCTCCACCCCCACCCTGGACCAGCACAGCCGGGACCTCACCGAGCTCGCCCGGAAGGGCGCCCTCGACCCGGTGATCGGCCGGTCCAAGGAGATCGAGACGGTGATCGAGATCCTCGCCCGGAGGAAGAAGAACAACCCCGTCCTCATCGGGGAGCCCAGCGTGGGGAAGACAGCGATCGTGGAGGCCCTGGCCCAGCGCATCGTCAAGGGCGAAGTGCCCGAAGTGCTGCGCGGAAAGCGCCTCGTGGAGCTCAACGTGAACTCGCTTGTCGCCGGCACCAAGTACCGGGGCGAGTTCGAGGAGCGCGTCAAACAGGTTTTGGATGAGATCGTAGCTCACCAGGACGAGCTCATCCTCTTCATCGACGAGATCCACGCCATCGTCGGGGCCGGCCAGGCGGAAGGGGGCCTGGACCTCGCCAACGCCTTCAAGCCCCCCCTCGCCCGGGGGGAGCTCCACCTCATCGGGGCCACCACCCTGGGCGAGTACCAAAAGTACATCGAGAAGGACGCGGCCCTCGAGCGCCGGTTCCAGCCGGTGTTCATCCCCGAGCCCACGGTGGAGCAGACGATCGCGATCCTCCGCGGGCTGCGGGACCGGTTCGAGGCCCACCACAAGGTCCGCATCACCGATGAAGCCATCGTGGCCGCGGCCGAGCTCTCCGACCGGTACATCTCCGGCCGGTACCTCCCGGACAAGGCCATCGACCTCATCGATCAGGCGGCGGCCCGGGTGCGCATCGCCGCCACCTCCCGGCCGGCGGCCCTCCAGGAGCTGGAGGCCCAGATCCAGGAGCTGGCGCGGGAGCAGGACTACGCGGCCTCCCGAAAACAGTTCGACCGGGCCAAGGAGATCGAGGAGAAGATCAAGAGGAAGGAGAAGGAACTCGCCGAGGCCACCGAGCGCTGGAAGAAAGCGGTGGCGTCGGGGACCCCGGAGGTACGGGCCGAGCACGTGGCGGAGGTCGTGTCTGCCCTCACCGGGATCCCGGTGGCCGAGCTCACCGCCGAGGAGCGGGAGAAGCTCCTCAAGCTTGAGGAGAAGCTGCACGAACGGGTGGTGGGCCAAGAGGAAGCGGTGCGCGCGGTGAGCGAGGCGATTCGCCTCGCTCGGGCCGGCCTCAGGGAGGGGCACCGTCCCATCGCCACGTTCCTGTTCCTCGGGCCCACCGGGGTCGGCAAGACCGAGCTCGCCAAGGCCTTGGCGTGGGCGGTGTTCGGTGATGAGGACGCCATGGTCCGCATCGACATGAGCGAGTACGCGGAGCGCCATACCACAAGCCGCCTCATCGGCGCCCCACCGGGGTACGTGGGGTACGAGGAAGGGGGGCAGCTCACGGAGCGGGTGCGGCGGCGGCCCTACTCCGTCGTCCTCCTCGACGAGATCGAGAAGGCCCACCCCGAGGTGCACAACGTCCTGCTCCAGGTGTTCGACGACGGCCGCCTCACCGACGGCAAGGGGCGGGTCGTGGACTTCACGAACACGATCGTCATCGCCACGAGCAACCTCGGCAGCGACCTGATCCAGCGGAACCTGAAGGCGCCCCCCGGGCAGAGGCTCGACTACGGTCAACTCAAAGAGGAACTCTTGAGCGTGCTGCGCCGCCACTTCCGACCGGAGTTCCTGAACCGGATCGACGAGATCATCGTGTTCCATGCCCTGACCCCGGACCAGATCAAGGACATCGTGGCCCTGCAGCTTGGGCGGGTGGGGCGGACGGCCAAGGGCCAGGGGGTGGAGCTGGAGTTCGACGAAAGCCTCGTGGACCACCTCGCTGAGGTGGGGTACCGGCCGGAGTTCGGGGCGCGGGAGCTCAAGCGCAAGATCCGCGCCGAGGTCGAGAACGCTCTCGCCACCGCCCTCCTCAAGGGAGCGATCCAGGAAGGGGACCGGGTGGTGGGGCGGTATGACCACGCGAAAGGGGCGGTGGAGTTCGACAAGGTGACCGGTCCCACTCCGCCTTCACCGGAACAGCCGGGCTAGCCACCCGTGTGGATATCGGGCCGGAGCCGGGGGGGTAAGCGATCGATCGGGCGGTTTCTCCCCTCGGACCGTCCATCAGCCCCGCCCACCTTCCTCACCAACGCCTCCGCCTGGTAACGATGTCCTGGCGCACCTAGCCGATCCTGTTGACAGCTGTGCCCAGGGGAGCTACAGCGGCCTAGGTGACCGATCGGTCACTTAAGCCGGATGAAGAAGATCCCGTTCAGGCACCGCGATAGGGACCTCACCGAGGCCCGGATCATCCGGGCTGCGGCGGAGGAGTTCGCCCAACGCGGGTTCACCGGCACCAGCCTCAGCAAGATCGCCCGCAAGGCCGGGTGCAGCAAGGCCATCATCTACCGCTACTTCGGCCGCAAGGAGGACCTCTACCGGAAGATCCTCACCGTCAACTACGCCGAGCTCTCTCAGCGGGAAACCGCCCACGAGGAACCGCAGACCGACTCGGTCGAGGACCTGCTGAGCGAGATCCTCCGTGACCTGTTCGCGTTCAACCTGGAGCACCCGGCGTTCGCCCGGTTGGTGGCCTGGGAAAACCTGGCCGGTGGGGAGCACCTCCAGGTCGAGGACGCCAGGGCGGCCCGCGAGCCGGGCCTTCAGAGGCTGAGGGCGATCCTGAACAAGGCGAAGGCCAACGGCCTCGTCCGGGACGATCTCGACGTGAACAAGTTCGTGTACGCCCTCCAGGCGATCACGGTCGTCTACTTCTCCAACCGCTACACGATGAAGATGCTCACCGACTTCGACTTTGAGTCGCCGGCCACGGTCCAGGAGTTCATCCGGTTCTACGCCTCCGTCCTGGCCCACGGCATCTCGGCGGAGAAAGGAGCGCGCGCATGACCAAGCGCCCAGCACTTCCCGACAAGATCAGTTCGGTGGCCGAGTTGGATCGCCTCTTGTCTGAGCCGTCGCCGGCCTTGGTCGAGGGCATCGGAGCCCTGGAGGGGGGGCTGCTCGTGCTCGGGGCGGGGGGGAAGATGGGGTTCACCCTGGCCGCCATGGCCCACCGGGCCGCTGAGGTGGCGGGCCTGGACCTACCGGTGGTCGCGGTGTCCCGGTTCTCCGACCCGGTCCAGCGAGAGCCGCTCGAAAAGCTAGGGATAGACACCATTCCCTGCGACCTCCTCGATGTGGACGCTCTGGAGCGCCTTCCTGACCTGCCCAACGTGGTGTTCATGGCCGGCCGCAAGTTCGGCTCGGTGGGCAACGAGCCCCTGACCTGGGCGATAAACACGTTCCTGCCCGGGCTTGTCGCCCGCCGGTTCCGTGACGCGCGGATCGTCGCCTTCTCCACCGGCAACGTCTACCCGTTCGTCCCGGTGGACTCACCCGGCGCCGACGAGGATACCCCGCCGGCCCCGGTCGGGGAGTACGCCCAGTCATGTCTGGGACGGGAACGCATCTTCCAGTACTTCTGTCTCGCTCAGGGCACGCGGACGGTGCTCATCCGGCTCAACTACGCAATCGACCTCCGGTACGGGGTGCTCCTCGACATCGCCCGCGCGGTGTGGGCCGGGGAGCCGATCGACCTCGGCATGTCCCGCGTCAACGTGATCTGGCAGGGCGACGCCTGCGACTGGGCGCTGCGTGCGTTCGGCCTGTGCTCCGTGCCGGCCGCGATCCTGAACGTCACGGGACCGGAGATCGTCTCGGTGCGCGCGGTCGCCGAGCGGTTCGGGGCGCTGTTCGGTCGCGGCCCGGTGTTCCAGGGCCGCGAGCAGCCCGACGCGCTGCTCGCGAGCAGCGCCAAGGCGTGCCGGCTGTTCGGGAGCCCGCGGGTGCCCCTGGAGCGGATGATCGCATGGGTCGCCGACTGGGTGGCGCGCGGCGTCACCTACGCCAAGCCGACCCACTTCTCGGAGCGGGAGGGCCGGTTCTGATGGCGTCCCTGGCCCGGCCTCAAGTTCTGGCGAAGCTCCGGGAAGGGATGGTCATCCCGGCCCATCCGCTGGCGCTCACCGCGGCGCGGAGGCTCGACGAGCGCCGGCAGCGCGCGCTCACCCGGTATTACCTCTCGGCGGGTGCCGGGGGCGTGGCGGTGGCCGTCCACACCGCCCAGTTCGAGATCCGGAAGCCGCAACATGGCCTCCTGGAGCCGGTGCTCGGCCTGGCTGCGGAAGTCTGCCGGGCGGAAGCCCCGGACGCGGTCCGCATCGCCGGGATCTGCGGGCGCACCGACCAGGCGGTGGCCGAGTCCGGCCGCGCGGGGGAGATCGCGCTGTACACAGGGAACGACGACCACATCGTCGGCGACCTGGTGACCCCGTTCGAGGTCGTCATCACGCGGGGAACGGTGATGGTGCGGATCGTGGGCGGGCTGCTCGGGCAGTGGGCGGTGTGGACGCGCGCGGCCGTGGACCTGTTCCAGCGGGTCCGGGCCCTCATCCGGTCCGGCGCCCCAATCCCGCAAGACATCCTGAGCCTCGGGGAGCA
>JANLFW010000018.1 GCA_024653305.1 Candidatus Acetothermia bacterium
ATCCCCACCTGCGGGACGACGCGTTCGTGGCCGAGCACCTCGGCGAGTGGCTGCGTTGAGGGAGGGAAGATGGCCCTGCATCCGAACGAGGCGACGATCCCGGAGCCCTGGCCGACACGGCTGCGGCCCGGCGCGGCGGCGCTGGTCATCGTGGACATGCAGAACGACTTCGTTTCCCCAGAGGGCAAGATGGCCGCGCTCGGCTTCGCCCTCGCGGACGTCGCCACCATCGTCGCCCCCCTCGGGCGGCTCCTCGCCGCGGCGCGGGACGCGGGACTGCTCGTCGTCCACACTCGGATGCTCAACGACCGCGCCCAGAACAGCCCCTCCTGGTACGCGTTCTGGGGGGAGCCGGTCGTCGCCAAGTACGGCTACGGGGCGTTCCTCGGCACGAACCTCGACACGATCCTGCGCCGGGCCGGCGTTCAGACGGTGATCGTGGCCGGTACCGGCCCCGAGATCTGCGCTGGGGACACCCTGCGCCAGGCATTCGCCTTCGGCTACCACGTGGTCGCGGTCGCTGACTGTCTGGCGAGCTTCTCCCGGGCCGGGCGCGCGATGAACCAGGACCTGAAGCGGGCTGCCCTCTACACGATCGAGAACCACTACGGCCTCGTCACGACCGCGGATGCCCTGGCCCGCCTATGGCAGGAGCCGTCTCGATGAACCGCCGCCACGCCTTGCGGTCGGTGCCGCGCCTGATCAAGGGCCAGATGGTGTACGTGTTCCTAGCCCTGGTTCTGGTGGCCGCGGCTGGGGTGTCGCCGCAGTTCTTCCGGCCGGCCAACGTGTTCAACGTGCTTCGGCAGGCCTCCGCCATTGGCGTCCTGGCGATCGGGCAGACGATCGTCGTCGTGGCCGGGGGGATCGACATGTCGGTGGCCGCGGTGATGCAGCTCGCCGGGGTCACCCTGGCCGAGATCACCAAAGGGGAGAACACCTTGGTGCCGCTGGCGATCCCGCTGTGTTTGGCGATGGGGATGGCGATCGGGTTCGGAAACGGGCTCTTGGTTGCCAAACGCCGGGTGCAGCCGTTCATCGCCACCCTGTTCGTGGGGATCCTGGTCACCGGGTTGCGCCTTCTCGTCACGCGGGCCACGCCGTCGGGGATCCTCCCGGCAGCAATCCGCACCTTCGGCCGCGGCTCGATCGGGCCGATCCCGAACGCGGTGGTCCTGTTTGCCTGCGTGGCCGTAGCGGTGAGCTTCGTCCTCGGGCGGACCACGCTTGGGCGGCGGATCTACGCTGTGGGCGGGAACCCCAACGCCGCCGAGCTGAGCGGCGTGCGCGTGGACCGGGTCACGATCGGCACCTACGTCCTGTGCGGGCTTCTCGCCGCGGTGGCCGGCCTGGTCCTGGTCGGCTACCTCGGCTACGCGGATCAGGAGATCGGGGTCGGCTACGACCTCGACTCGATCGCCGCGGTGGTGGTCGGCGGCGCGTCCCTCGGCGGCGGCAGGGGCAAGGTGTCCGGGACCGTGGCTGGGGTGCTGTTGATGACCGCTCTCCTCAACATCGTGCTCTTGCTCAACCTCAACGTGCAGTACCAGCTCGTCGTGCGTGGTGCCGTGATCCTGGCCGGCGTGGCGTTGTACTCAACGGATTGGCCGAGGCTGTGGAGGGCGATCCGGGGGCGGGGGAAACCCGCCCCGGTGTGCCTTCCCCCCGATCAGCCTCGAGGAGGTCACGGGAGGTGAGAACGGGCCCAATGTTGTGGCCCTCGCGCTCCCCAGCGGAGCGAGGGCGCGGTAGGTCAAGCGGTGAGGTGCGAACGAACTTAGGAGGGGAACGATGCGTACAGTGAGAGCGATGTTGGTGCTGTCCATGGTGATGATGGCCCTCGGGGTGACCGCCGCCGTGGGCGCTGAGCAGCTTCTGCCCGGCATGGTGGACACCTCGAAGTACGCGAAACCGGCGCCGTGGCTCGCCGGCCGGGCCGGCCTGGGCGACACGAACGCGTGGATGACCATGTTCGGCCTCCACTTCCGGTATGGGATCGAGGAGAAGTACGCCGACTTCTTCAAGGGGTATCGGGTCACGTCGTGCTTCTGGAATCCGGTCCAGCAGATCGCCGACATCGAAAGCCTCGTCGCCCAGGGCGTGGACATCCTGTTCATCGACCCGGCGAGCGAAGCGGCCCTGGTGGGTGCGGTCGAAGAGGCGATGGACGCGGGCATCCCGGTGGTGCTCGCCTCGACCCGGGTGAACACCGACAAGTTCGTGACCTGGGTGTCCCGGGACAACATCAAGGCCGGGTACCTCTACGCTGACTGGATGGGGAAGAAGCTCCCCAACGGCGGCAAGGTCGTGGTGCTGATGGGAACCGCCGGCAGCAGCTACGCCGAAGACGTGCTCCGAGGCGTGCGGCAGGGCCTGGCCGCGTACCCCAGCATTGAGATCGTCGGTCTGGCTTACTGTGACTGGTCCCCGGTCAAGGCCAAGCAGGCGATGGAGGCGTTCATCCAGGCCAACCCCAAGATCGACGGGGTCATCGCCGACGGTGGCCAGATGGCCCTCGGGGCCGCCGAGGCCCTGCTCGATGCGGGTCGCCCGATCCCGCCGATCACCGCCGATGACTGGAACGGCTGGCTCCGCATGGCCAAGGAGCACGACATCGACTTCCTGGCCGTCTCCGGCGGGAACCCGTTGGCCCTAACCTGCGTGGACCTCGCGGTCCAGATCCTGCAGGGCAAGCCGGTTCCGAAGGTCGTCGAGTACCCGATCGTCACGTTCGAGAAGGGCCAGCTCGACAAGTACTACCGCCCCGACCTCAACGACCAGTACTTCGCGATCCACGAACTGCCCGAATCCTGGGTGGTCAAGTACTACGGGAAGTAGCGCGCGAGGGCGGCCGGGCCGTCCGGCCCGGCCGCCCACCCCGAAGACATGGAGATGACGCCGAACTCGCTTGAGATCCGCGGGGTCTCCAAGGCCTTCCCCGGCGTCCAGGCCCTGGACTGCGTCTACCTTGACGTCCAACGAGGCGAGGTTCATGCCATCGTCGGCGAGAACGGGGCCGGCAAGTCCACCCTGATGAAGATCCTCGCCGGGGCCCTGGCTCCGGACGCGGGCCAGATAGTGGTCCACGGCCAGGAGGTCCAGACCTACAGCCCCGAGGCCGCCCGCGCGCACGGGATCGCCATCATCTTCCAGGAGTTCAACCTCGTCCCCTTCCTCACCGCGGCCCAGAACATCGCCCTGGGCCGCGAGCCGGGCCGGTGGGGCTGGATCCAGCGGGCGCGAGAGCTGGAAGAAGCCAAGTCGCTCCTCGCCGAGATCGGGGCCGAGGTGCCGCTTCGGGTCCCGGTGTGCCGCCTCAGCGTGGCCCAGCAGCAGCTTGTGGAGATCGCCAAGGCCCTCGCCGTCGACGCGAGCATCCTGATCATGGACGAGCCAGCGTCGGCGTTGTCGCTCACCGAGCGGGAGCACCTGTTCGCCCTGATCGGCCGGCTCCGCGACCGGGGGATCACCATCCTCTACGTGACCCATCACCTCGAGGAGGTGTTCCGCCTCGCCGACCGGGTGACCGTCCTCAAGGACGGGCGCGTCGTGCGCACGCTCCACGTCCGGGAGACGGACCGGGACGGCCTGATCACGATGATGGTCGGCCGGAAGCTGGCCCAGGTGTTCCCCGCCAAGGCGTCCAAGGTCGGGGGACCGGTGCTCACCGTGGAGGGTCTGTCCTCGGGCCGTGAGGTGCGGGACGTGTCGTTCACCCTGCACAAGGGCGAGATCCTCGGGGTGTACGGCCTGGTCGGCGCCGGACGTACGGAGCTGTGCAAGGCCCTGTTCGGGGCCCGACCCCACTCCGGGCAGATCACGGTGGACGGCCGCAAGGTGGCCGCGCGCCATCCGCACGCCGCCGTGGCGCAGGGCATGGCCGTCGTCACCGAGGACCGCAAGAACGAGGGGCTGGTGATGGGCCTCTCCGTCCGCCACAACCTGGCCCTACCGAACCTCGGCCAGAGGCAACGGCTGGGCGTGATCCGACGCGCCCAGGAGACCCAGGCCCTCCAGGCGATGGTGGAGAAGCTCGAGGTCCGCCCCCCAGACCTGGAGACCCTGACCGTTCAGTTGAGCGGCGGCAACCAGCAGAAGGTGGTCATCGGCAAGTGGCTCCTGACCAAGCCCAAGGTGCTGATCTGCGACGAGCCGACCCGCGGAGTCGACGTTGGGGCAAAAGTCGAGATCTACGCCCACCTGCGACGCCTGGCTGAACAGGGGATGGCGATCCTGATGGTGTCCTCGGAGCTCCCCGAGGTGCTCGGGATGAGCGACCGGGTGCTGGTCATGGCCGGGGGGCGGATGGTCGCCGAGTTCTCCGACGGCGAGGCGACCGAGGAGCGGGTGATGGCCGCCGCGCTCGCCGACAAGGCCCACGCGGACCGACCTGCCTCGGCCTCCTCGGGCCGGCCCCGGGGGCTCGCCCGCCTGGGGCGGTGGCGACCGGACGCGACCTCGGTCGTGCTGGCTACCCTGCTCGCCCTGTTCCTCGCGGGAGCGCTTTCCTCGCCGCGCTTCCTTGGGATGTACAACCTGATCAGCATCCTTCGCAGCGCCGTGCCGCTGGCCCTGGTGGCGATGGGACAGGCGATGGTCATGATCTCCGGCGGCGTCGACCTCTCGGTCAGCGCCACGATCACCCTGACCACGATCATCGGCGCCACCCTGATCGGCGGGAGCGACGCGCGCATCCTCCCGGCGGCGGTGGCCACGTTGGGAGTCGGCTTGGGGATGGGCGTGGCCAACGGTCTCGCCGTGACCCAACTCAAGATCCCCCCGTTCATCGCCACCCTGGGGATGATGTCGATCGGCCGCGGGATCGTGCTCGTGCTGGCCCGGGGCCCGGTGGGAGCGATCGGCCGCGGGTTCCGGGCGTTCTCCCGCGGCGCCTTCGGTCCGATCCCGGCGGCGTTGGTGATCCTGGGGGTCGTGTTTGCCCTCGCCGCGCTGGTCATGAACCGCACCCGGTACGGGCGCCACCTGTTCGCCCTTGGTGGGAACCGCGAGGTGGCGCGCCTGGCCGGGATCCGCACCCGGTGGGTCGAGCTCTCGTCGTACCTGGTAAGCGGCGTGTGCGCGGTGATCGCCGGGTTGTACCTGACGAGCCGGATGGGAGCCGGTGATCCGTCGGTGGGGCCGGGCCTGGAGCTCGACTCGATCATCGCCGTGCTCACCGGCGGCATCCCGTTCGGCGGCGGGCGGGGGAACGTGCTCGGGGTGATGGCCGGCGTCATGCTGCTGACGGTCCTCGGGAACCTGCTGACGGTGTGGAACCTGAGCAGTTGGTACCACCAGATCGCCCGGGCCCTGGTGCTCCTGGCGGCGCTGGCCGTATTCAAGAAGGAGGACTGACATGGGATTTCGAGCGGCAGTAGTCCAGATGAACAGCGTCCTTTGTGAGGTCGACGCCAACCTGGCCAAGGTCGCCATCCTCGTGCGGAGCGCGGCGGCGATGGGGGCAAAGCTCGTCCTCGTCCCGGAGACGTTCACCACCGGCTACGACGTCGGTGATCGCCTGCCCCAGGTGGCGGACACGATCCCCGGCAGGACCACCGACGCCGTCGGCCGCCTGGCCCGGGAGCACGGGGTGTACTTCTACGGGAGCTTCATCGAGAAGGACGGGAGGCGCTATCACAACACCGCCGTGCTCGTGGACCCCAAGGGCGAGATCCTCGCCGCCTACCGCAAGGTCCACTTGTTCGCCGCCGAGAAGCGGATGTTCACCCCCGGCGACCGCCCGGCGGTGGTGGACACGGAACTGGGGACGCTCGGCCTGACGATCTGCATGGACCTCCTGTTCCCGGAGTACATCCGAGGGCTGGTGCTGGCCGGGGCCGAGTACATCCTGAACACCACCGATTGGCTGCGCTGGGGCCCGATCGATCGCTGGGGATGGTGCCACGCCCAGCCGCGGGCGCTGGCCGTGGTCCGGGCCCTGGAGAACACGGTGGGGCTGGCCATGGCCTGCCAGTGGGGGCAAGAGGGGGAGTACGTCAAGTTCGGGCACTCCTGCATCGTGAGCCCCTCGGGACGCATCCTGGCCGGGGTCGAGGAGGGCGAAGGCGTGGCCGTGCACGAGCTCTCGCTCGACGGCGTCGAGGAGTGGCGCAGGATCGCGACGTACCTCGCGGACCGGGCGGACCACCTCGCCCTGTACCGAAAGCTCCTCGACCTCTAGCCACCCCCGGATCGGCTGTCGATTGACTTTTCCCCGGGACGGGTTATGCTGACGCCCTCGTAGGTCCCTTTGTTGCCTAAAGAAGGGTCTCCCTTTCCGAAGCTTCAAAGGAACTCAAGGCCCGGTCGACGTTTGGGCCTTGTGGGTTTGGTATCGCCTTGATCCGGACGCGGAGGATGAGATGGAGTGCAGGTTTGATATAGCGAAGGTCCGCAACATCGGGCTCGCCGCGCACATCGACGCCGGCAAGACCACGGTTACCGAGCGCATGCTCTACTTCACCGGCAAGGTCCACCGCATCGGCGAGGTGGACGACGGCCAAGCGACGATGGACTGGATGCCCCAGGAGCGGGAGCGGGGGATCACCATCACCGCGGCCGCCACCACCATCCAGTGGCGGGGGCACCGCATCAACCTCATCGACACGCCGGGGCACGTGGACTTCACCGCCGAGGTCGAGCAGAGCCTGCGGGTGGTGGACGGGATGATCGCCCTGTTCTGCGCCGTGGGCGGCGTGCAGCCCCAATCCGAGGCGGTGTGGCGGCAGGCCGACCGCTACCGGGTGCCGCGGATCGCGTTCGTCAACAAGATGGACCGCATCGGGGCCGACTTCTCGGGCGTGGTGCGCGAGCTGCGGGCTGGACTCGGGGCGGCTGCCTTGCCGGTGGTGTTGCCGATCGGGGCCGAGGAGGAGTTCACGGGCCTCGTCGACCTCGTGCGGATGGAGGCCGTCTACTACGGCGACGGTCCGAGCGGCGAGGACATCCAGCCCGGACCGATCCCGGACGCGATGATGGCGGAGGTGGAGCGGGCGCGGGAGGCCCTCGTGGAGCGGGTGAGCGAGGAGGACGACCTGCTCCTCGCGAGGTTCCTCGCCGGGGAGGAGCCCACCGCGGCCGAGCTCGTCCAGGCGCTGCGCCGGGCCACCGTGGCCGGCCGCCTGGTCCCGGTCCTGTGCGGGGCCGCGTACCGCAACAAGGGGATCCGTCGGCTTCTCGACGCGGTGGTGGACTTCCTCCCGTCCCCGGCCGACCTGCCGCCGGCGATCGGTGCTTGGCAGGGCGAGGAGATGGTCCGGCACGCTCGCGACGATGCGCCGCTTTCGGCGCTGGCGTTCAAGGTCCAGGCCGACCGGCACGTGGGGAAGCTCACCTACGTGCGGGTGTACTCCGGGGTCCTGCGCACCGGCGGGTTCGTGGAGAACGCGAGCCGGGGCGTGCGGCAGCGCATCGGGCGCCTGTTCCAGATGCACGCCGACCGCCGCGAGCCCGTCCTTGAGCTGCGCGCCGGCGACGTCGGCGCGGCGGTGGGGCTAGGGGAGACCTACACCGGGGACACGCTGGCGAGCAAGGATGCCCCGATCGTGCTCGCGCCGATCGAGTTCCCGGCCCCGGTGATCGACCTCGCCATGTCCCCGCTCCGGCGCACCGATGCCGACCGCCTCGCCCGGGCCCTCGCCGATCTCTCCGCCGAGGACCCGACGTTCCTCGTGCGGCCGAACCCGGAGACCGGGGAGATGGTGGTGTGCGGGATGGGGGAACTGCACCTGGAGATCGTGGTCGACCGGCTGCGCCGCGAGTTCGGGGTCGAGGTGGTCACCGGGCAGCCCCAGGTCGCGTACCGGGAGACGCTCGTCGGGTCGATCGAGCACGAGCACAAGCTGGTGAAGCAGACCGGCGGGCACGGCCAGTACGCGCACGTCGTCCTGCGGGTGGAGCCCGGCGCCCCCGGCACCGGGTTCGAGTTCGCGAGCCGGGTCGTGGGCGGGCGGGTTCCCCGGGAGTACGTCCCGGCGGTGGAGCGGGGGATCGTCGAGGCGATGGCCGAGGGCCCCTACGCCGGGTTCCCGGTGGTGGACGTCCGGGTCACCTTGGTAGATGGCTCGGCCCACGAGGTGGACTCCTCCGAGCAGGCGTTCCGTGCCTGCGCCGTGGCCGCGTTCCGCGAGGCCTGCCGACGGGCGGGCCTCCGGCTCTTGGAGCCGGTGATGGACGTGGAGGTGACCGTGCCCGAGGCCGACCTCGGGGCGGTAATGGGGAACCTCGCCGCCCGCCGCGGCCGGATCTTGGGTCTCGCGGCCAAGGGCAAGGCCCAGGTCGTGCACGCCGAAGTCCCGCTTTCCGAGATGTTCGGGTACGCAAGCGAGCTCCGGAACCTCACGAGCGGCCGGGGGGAGTTCACGATGCGGTTTGACCGGTATGAGGCGGTGCCGCAGGCGGTAGCCGAGGAGGTCGTGGCCGGCCACTGCGCCGCCGTGGGCTGATCGCCCTGCGGGCGGGGGCGTGCGCGGTCAGGCGAAGCGCACCCCGTCCACGGTCGTGACCACGCCCTGGTACAGGAACGTCACCTGCCGGAGGGCGCATGCGAGGTCGAACGGGGTCAGGGCGCTCACCGCGTCCTCGGGGAGCACCACCCGGTACCCGCGGAGCGCCGCCGACCCGGCGGCGTGGAGCACGCAGATGTTGGCCACCGTTCCGGCCACCACCACGTGCCGCACCCCCCACCGGCGGAGGACGAGGTCGAGCGGGGTGGCGTAGAAGGAATCGTACGTCGGGGTCTTGATGACCGGTTCCCCCGGGCGAGGCCCAAGCTCGGCCACGATCTCCGCCCCCCACGACCCGGCCACGGCATGGGGCGGCCAGATCGCGAACTCCGGGTCGTCCGGGCTGTGCCAGTCTTGGGTGAACACGACGCGGACTTCGGCCGCCCGCGCCCTCTCGAGGAGGCGGGCGATGGCGGGGATCGTGCTCGGTGCCTCCGGGACGAACAGAGCGCCGTCCGGATGGGCGAAGTCGTTCTGCATGTGCACCACGAGGAGCGCCGCCTCCCGCGCCGGGAGGACCACTTCGCGCGCCCGGGGGATCTCAGGAACGTCCACCATCGCTTTGATTGTAGGGCCCCGGTTACAGGGTCTCCACCAACGCCGCGAGCTTGCACGAGAGGCACACCGGGTAACCGGGTTCGTCCACGGGGTCGAGGTCGGCGAGGTGGGGGGGCAGGGAGAACAGGCGCTCGCGGATTTCCTCCCGTCGGCGATGGAGGTCCACCGGGGGCAGCACCCGTCGCCCGCCTTCCATGGCCTTGACGAGGAGCGGCCGGCCGGGGAGGACCTCCTCGGCCAGGGCAATGGTGTCCTGGATTCGCCCCCCTTCTTCTTGCCGCCACACCTGGGTCCGGCCGGGCAGGGTGACCTTGCCCGGGCTCCGCTTCATGCGCGGCCCGTGGGCATCCTCGACCAGCTTGTACATGCCGGGGAGCGCTGGGAGGTCCCACGACACCCCGAGCCGGGTCCCCACCCCGTACCCCCACGCGGCCCCGCCCCGGGCCCGGAACTCCCGGATCCGGTGCTCGTCGAGGTCTCCGGACACGAAGATCTGGACCTCGGGGAACCCGGCCCGATCGAGAAGCTCCCGCACCGCCCGGCAGTAGCCTACCAGGTCCCCGGAATCGAGGCGCACCCCGGAAAGGTCCCGCCCCACGGCCCGGAGCTCCCGGGCCGCCGCCGCCGCGTTCCGGGCCCCCTCCATCACGTCGTAGGTGTCGATGAGGAGCACCGGTCGCGGGTGGTCCTCGGCGAACGCCCGGAACGCGGAGAGCTCGTCGGGGAAGCTCAGGACGTACGAGTGGGCCATCGTGCCCACCACCGGGATCCCATAGCGCTTTCCGGCAAGGACGTTCGAGGTGCCGTGGAACCCGGCGAGGAAACTCGCCCGGGCGGCATGGACGGCGGCGTCGGCCCCGTGGTCCCGACGGGGGCTGAAGTCCACCACCGTCGCCTCCTCTCCCACGGCGAGGAGGATCCGCGCCGCCTTGGACGCCACCAGGGTCTGGTAGTTGAGGACGTTGAGAAGGTAGGTCTCCACGACCTGGGCCTGGATGCGGGGAGCGGTCACTTGGACCAAGGGCTCCCCGGGGAACACCATTTCCCCTTCCGGGACGGCCCACACCTCCCCGGTGAACCGGAGCGCCCCCAGGTAATCGAGGAACGCGGAATCGAAGAGATCCAGGGAATCGAGGTAGGCGCGGTCGTCCTCCGTAAACCGGAGGGCCTCCAGGTGGTCGAGGAGGGGGTCCAGGCCGGCGAACAGGAGGAACCGGCGGTTCGGGACCGGAGCCCGCACGAAGTACGCGAACGTGGCCGGATCGTCCATGCCCCGCCGGAAGTACGAGTAGGCCATGGTCAGCTCGTACAGGTCCACAAGCAGTGCCTCCTCCATCTCCCCCTCCTTGCTCGAGAGCCAACGCAGCCGGTAGGCCGACGGGACAAGTTTGCCGCGCCCGGGGGGTCAACGCCATGCTGCCCGCGCTCTCCACCCACGGGCTTTGTACCCGGTAACATGGCGTCAGGAGGGAAAAGCATGGACTTGTGGAAGATCCTGCTGTTGGGCGCGGTGGTGGTGGGCCTGATCTTGCTGTTTCAGATGGGATCCAGGCCCGTGGCGGTGCCCGAGCCCCTACCGGGGAGCCTCGTCGAACAGGGCACGTTCGCGATCGAGCAGGCCGGCCAGCGGGTCGGGGAGGAGGCGTTCACGGTGTGGCTGGTGGAGGCGGGGTTCCGCGTGGACTCGGAGGTCCGGCTGACCGGGGTGGAACTGGCCGCCGAGCTCCTGCTCTCCCCCGATTGGACCCCCCTCTCCTACACGCTGGTGGTCCAGACGCCCCATGGGAAACAGCACTTAGCCGCGCGCATCGCTGGCGAGGAGGTGACGTTCGAAGCGGTGGTCGGCCTCGTCCGGCAGGACCGGGAGCTTACGGAAACGCCGCCGTTCGCGGTGCTCGACAACAACGTGATCGGCCACTGGCACGCGCTGTACCGGTTCCTGCGGGCCGCGGGGCGGACGGGGGAGATGCAGGGCACCGCCCTCATCCCTCAGGCGTTCGCCGCCCTTCCGTTCCGGGCTCAGCCGCCGGAGCCGGTGGGGCTCAAGGTGGGTGAGCGGACGCTCCCTGCCGAGCGCTACCGGGTGCAACTCGCGGACCAGGAGGTGTGGCTGTATGGGCAGGGGGAGCTCCTCCTCGGGGCGGTGTTCCCGACCCAGCTGGCGCTGGCCTACCTGGAAGAGGTCCTGCCGGATGGGCTGATCGTCGTCGAGCCCGTCCCCTCGCCCTAGGGCTTCCCCCTCGTCGCGGGTTGCCGGGCCCCACTTGACGCCCCCGGGGCATTCTCTCTACAATGTATTGGTCTGACCAATGGACCCGACCTCGGGCTTGCCTGAAGGGAGACGGTCCTTCCTGGTCCTGGACCGCATCGTGCAGGCCATCCGGTCCGGTGAGTACCAGGAAGGGGCCCGTTTGCCCACCGAACGGGAGCTCGCCGATCTGTGCGGCGTCAGCCGTTCCTCGGTCCGGGAAGCCCTCAGCATTCTGAGCGCCCTCGATATCGTGGACCGGCGCGTCGGGGACGGCACCTACGTGCGCTGCTGCGACGACCGGGTCCTGTCCCTGACCCTGGAGCTGGCCCGGGGCGAGGCGGACCTGCGGGACACGTTTGAACTGCAACGGATCCTCGAGGTCGGCGTGGCCGAGCTCGCCGCCCGCATCATGTCTGCCGATCACCTCGCCGAGATCCAAGTAGCGGTCGGAGAGATGGAAAAAGCCGCCGCCCGCGGCGACGTGGAGGCCTATTTTGCCGCCGACCGCCGGTTCCACCTCACGGTCGCCGCCGCCACCGGCAATGCCCTGCTCGAGCGCCAGCTCCGCTCCCTGATCGCTCAGATGGACCGTCCGCTGTGGCGCACCGTCAAGGGCTATTTCATCCGGCATCAGGCCGAGTACCTCAACCGGTCACTGGCCGCCCACCGCCGGCTCTTGTCGGCGTTCCGGCTTCGGGACACCGCCCTCGCCCGCAGGGTCATGGAAGAGCACTTCGAACGCATCCGGGGGGAGATCTTCGGCGATGCCTGACGGCAACGTGACGACGCACGGGGCATCCCTCTGGACTGGGTGGTGCCGGTTCATTGGTCAGACCAAACGGCAACCGCCGCGCCGGGACCTTCGGGGCAGGCAGACCGGGTCCGGGGAGCGGTCGGGGTACGGCAGAGGGGAGGTGGGAGCCGGCCTGAGCTTGGGCGAATTGACGGGAGATGCTGATTTCTAACGCAAGGAGGGACGATGCGGAAGGCATGTGTAGTGCTGAGCGTGGGGTTGTTGGCGATCCTGGTGGGGTTCGGCGTGGCAGCGAAGGAAACCCTCCTGATCTACACGTCTACCCCGGTGGAGATCATGACCAAGCTCGAACAGATGTTCGAGGCGACCTACCCGGACATCGACCTCCAGGTGTTCCGCTCCGGAACCGGCAACATCGCTGCCAAGCTCGCTGCAGAACGGGAGGCGGGGAAGATCCAGGCCGACCTGATCTGGGTTGCTGAGTACACGTACCTCGAAGAGCTCAAAGCCCAGAACCTCCTCTACAAGTACGAATCGCCAGAGGCGAAGAACATCCCTGCACTCCTTGTGGATAAGGATGGCTACTACTACGGGGCCCGCATCTTCGCGTTGGTCATTGCGTACAACACGAACTACGTCAAGGACCCGCCCCGGACGTGGACCGATCTCCTTGATCCGAAGTGGAAGGGGCAGATCGTAACCGCCAACCCTAGCTACTCCGGGTCCAATGCGATCGCCGCCGCCGTCCTCGGCATGAAGTACGGGCTCGACTACTTCCGCGGCCTGGCCGCGAACAACACCACCGTCGTCCAGGGCAACAGCCAATCCGTGACCGAGGTCGCTGCCGGCGCGTACCTGGTCGGGTTGACCTTGGACAACATGGTCCGCGGTCTCAAGGCCCAGGGAAGCCCGATCGACCTCGTGTACCCCGACGACGGCCCGATCTTCCTCCCGAGCCCGATCGGGATCTTCGCCACGAGCCAGCATCTTGAGGCGGCGAAGAAGTTCGTGGATTACGTGCTGTCGGCAGAGGGACAGCGGGCGCTCGTTGAGATCGGAGCCTACATCCCGGCCAGGACCGACGTCGCCGGGCCGGCCGGGGCGCCGACCCTCGATGAGCTCGTGGCGAAGGCGATGCCGGCGGAGATAGAGGCCATCGTCGCCAACATCAACTTCTACACCCAGCAGTTCGTCAAGATCCTGCTTGGCCAGTAGCCGAACCGGGGCGGGGCCGACCGGTCCCGCCCCTTCATCCTGACCATGGGGCCGAAACTGACGCGGACGCTCGCGTTCGGTGTAGCCTTCGCTTTGCTGATGGCGCTGGTGGCGTTTCCGCTGGGGATCTTGTTCTACAAGAGCTTTGTGCGCGCGGGAGAACCTTCGCTGGGGAACTACACCGAGGTGTTCTCCGACGGACGTAACTACCTGCCGTTCTGGAACACGGTCAAGCTCGGGTTCTGGACAGTGCTCCTGGCCGCGGCGATCGGCGTCCCGCTGGCATGGGTGGTCGCCCGCACCGATCTCCCGGGGCGGTGGCTTCTCGAGAACCTGTGCTTGCTCCCGTACATGATCCCTCCGTTCATCGGGGCCATCGCCTGGGTCCAGCTCCTCGCCCCCCGGGTGGGCTACGCGAACAGGTTGTGGATGTCCCTTGTCGGCACCACGACCTCTCCGTTCAACATCTACTCGTTCGGGGGAATGGTGTGGGTGATGGGACTCTATTCCTTCCCATTCGTGTTCATCGCCGTGCTGGGGGCGCTGGAGCGGATGAACCCGTCGCTGGAAGAAGCAGCCCGGATCTCCGGGGCAGGGCGGTTCCGGGTGGTGCGGGACATCACGATCCCCCTCGTCCTTCCCAGCGTGATGTCCGGGATGATGCTCGCGTTCCTGTACACGGTGGCCAACTTCGGGATCCCGGCTTTGATCGGGATGCGGGCCCGGATCTTCGTCCTCACCACGCGCATCTATAGCTACGTGTACCGCGGTGACTTCGCCGGGATCCAGCTGGCCGCGGCGTTGTCGGTGTTGCTGATGGTGCTGGCCGTGGCGCTGCTTGTGCTCAACCAGTGGATCCTACGGCGACAGCACGGGGCGGCGATCATCTCCGGGAAGAGCGTTCGCCCGACCGTGGTCGAGCTCGGTCGATGGAGGTACCCATTGGCCGGGGTGGTCTACCTGTTCCTCACTCTCGCCATCATCGCCCCGCTCGTGGCTTTGTTCCTCACCTCATTCCTCCGGGCATGGGGGCTGCCGCTCGCGTGGTCAAGCTTCACAATTCGGAACTACCAGTATGTCCTGTTCGAGTACAGTCTGACCAAGAAGGCGATCGTCAATAGCCTCTCGCTCGCCCTCATCGCCGCCTCGGCGGCGACAGCCCTGGGGGCGATCCTCGCCTACATCTCTACGAAGACCCAGCTCCGAGGACGGAGGGTTGTGGACACGCTGTGCACGTTGCCGAACGCTATCCCCGGCACGGTGGTGGCGCTGGCGATGATCCTGGCCTGGTCCGGGCAGTTCAGGATCAACCTGTACAACACATTCGCGATGCTGATCGTGGCCTATGTGGCCCACTACACGTTTTACGCGTTCCGCAACATCTCCGCGTCCCTCGTGCAGATCCACCCCTCGCTCGAGGAGGCGGCGCGGATCGCCGGAGCCGGGTGGCTGCAGAACTTCCGCGACGTGGTGGTGCCGCTGATTCGTCCGGGGCTCGTCGCGGGGTGGCTCCTCGTGTTCATGCCCACGTTGCGGGAACTGAACATGTCGATTCTGCTTTATGGGCCGCGCACGCCGACCATCGGCGTGGCCGTGTTCGAGCTCCAGGACGCCGGGTACTACCACATCGCCGCCGCGCTGGCCGCGTTGGTGGTGGTCGTGATCTTCGTGACCAACCTCGTCGTGCGGAGGATCGTCGGCGGCCGTCGGCGCGCCTGAGGAGGGGAGGATGGCGGGCATCACGCTGCGCCGGGTGACCAAGCAGTTCGGCGACGTCAAGGCGGTGGACGATGTGTCCTTGGACATCGCCGATGGGGAGATCGTCTGTTTCCTAGGTCCTTCCGGGTGTGGCAAGACCACGACCCTGCGCCTGATCGCCGGGTTCGAGCGCCCCACCGCCGGGGAGGTGTACATCGGCGAGCGCCGGGCCTCCTCGGCCAAGGAGCTCGTGCCCCCCGAGCGTCGCAACCTGGGGATGGTGTTTCAGAACTACGCGGTGTGGCCGCACATGACCGTGTTCGACAACGTGGCCTATCCGCTGAAGTTGCGCAAGGTCCCCAAGGCCGAGATGCGCAGGAAGGTCATGGACACGATCGCCATGGTCGGCCTTGGCGGGCTCGAGAAACGCTACCCGGAACAGCTTTCCGGCGGGCAGCAGCAGCGGGTGGCGTTGGCCCGAGCCCTGGTGGTGGAGCCGGACGCGCTGCTCCTGGATGAGCCCCTGTCCAACCTCGACGCCAAGCTCCGGGAGAAGATGCGGTTTGAGATCATGGACCTCCACCGGCGCCTTCGGGTGACCCTCGTCTACGTGACCCACGACCAGGCCGAGGCGATGGTGCTATCGGATCGGGTGGTGATCATGAACCAGGGGAGGGTGGTCCAGGTGGGGTCCCCGTGGGAGATCTACCGCGAGCCGGCCGACCCGTTCGTGGCCGACTTCATCGGGCTGGCCAACTTCGTCCCGGCGGTGCTCGTAGAGGAGGCTGGCGGGGAAGGGGTGGCGGAGGCCGATACCCCACGCCGGCCCCGGTTCCGGTGCCTTGTCCCGTCGCGGCCGGGGCGCGCGCTTCCGGCGAACGGCATCCTGTTCGTGCGCCCGGAGGAAGTGGAGCTTCTCCCCGCTGGGGAGGCAGAGGTGACAGGGACGGTGACCCGGGTCACGTTCCTCGGAGCGCGGCTCGACGTGCGGGTCGAGGCCGATGGGGCCGAGTGGCGGGTCGAGGCCCCGGCCGGGGCGCGGGTGCGGGAGGGCGATCGGGTTGGCCTGGTGGCCCAACGCGCCATCTTCTTTGACGCGAAAGGAGCGATCGATGAAACCGAACCAAGCGCATAAACCTCGGGCCATCGCGCTGGTGGACGGCGAGCACTACCTCCCGGTGGTGAAATGGGCCCTCGTTTCTCTGGAAAAGGACTACGCGGTGGTCGGGGCGGTGTTCCTCGGCGGGACGGAGAAGGTCGGTTCCGAGGAAGACCTCGTGAACCTCGGAGTGCCGGTGGTGCACGGGAAAACCATTGCCGCGTCGGTGCGGGAAGCCGTGGCCCGGTTCGCGCCCGAGGTCGCGCTGGATCTATCCGATGAGCCGGTGGTCGGGTACCGGGAACGGTTCGAGATGGCCAGCCTGCTCCTGTACATGGGCGTGCGCTACGTGGGCAAGGACTTCGCGTTCACCCCACCCAAGCTCGTCAAGACCTCGCTCCCCGCGATCAGCGTGGTCGGGACCGGCAAGCGCACCGGGAAGACGGCGATCGCCGGGCACGCCGCCCGTGTGTTCAAAGAGAAATGGCGGGTGGGGATCGTGACCATGGGCCGGGGAGGGCCCGCGGAGCCGGAGGTCCTCCACGGGGAAGAGCTTGACCTCGGCGTGGAGGAGCTCATCCGCTACGCCGATCAAGGATTCCACGCCGCCTCGGGGTGCTTCGGGCATGCCTATATGACCCGGGTATTGGTCATCGGTTGCCGCCGCTGCGGCGGGGGGATGAGCGGAGGGGAACCGTTCGTGAGCAACGTGGTGGAGGGAGCCAAGCTCGCGGAAGAATTCGACCTAGACATCGTCATCTTCGATGGGAGCGGGGCCACTGCGCCGCCGATCGAGGTCGATCGGCAGGTGCTGATCGTCGGCGCCCACCAGCCGGTGGATTACGTGCGCGGCTACTTCGGACCGTATCGGATCCTTCGTAGCCACGCGGTGGTGATCACCGGGTGTGAGCCGCCCCTCGCCGACGAGGCCAAGGTGGATGCCATGGAAGCAGCGGTGCGCGAGGTCAGCCCAGGGATCCCCGTGTTCCGCACCGTGTTCCGGCCGCGGCCGGTGCGGGAGGTGGATGGGGCCCGGGTGTTCCTGGCAGCCACCGCCCCGGCCGCGGTGTTGCCCCGCCTGGTCGAGCACCTCGAGGAGCGCTACCGGTGCCGAGTGGTGGGGGCCTCACCCCACCTCTCCAACCGGCCCAAGTTGCGCCAAGACTTGGCGGCGGCAGGGGATTTCGACGTGCTGTTGGTGGAGCTGAAGGCGGCCGGGGTCGACGTGGGGGCTCGCACCGCGCTTGCTCGCGGCAAGGACGTGGTATTCGTGGACAACGAACCTGTGGCCCCGAACATGAGCGAACTCGACCAGTGCCTTGGGCGCTTGGCGGTGGAGGCCGTTCAGGCCAAGCGGGGGGCGGCTTTCCATGCCTGAGCCGATTGAGCCGAGCGCGCGGCGGATGGCTGAGGCGGTCGAGGCCCGCTACCGGGAAGGGGAGACCGACTATTGGTTGTCCCCCCTGGTGCTGGTGGGCCGCGGCCGGCCGGTGGGACGGATCAGCGCCGGCGACGCCGTTGTCTTCTGCTGTCGCCGGGGGGAACGGGAGGTCCAGCTCACCCGGGCGTTCGCTGACCCGACGTTCTGCGAGTTCCCACGGCCCCGCCTCGCGCCCCTCACGTTCGTCCCCCTGACCTTGTACCACCCTGATCTGCGGTATCTGCGAGCGGCGTTCACCCCCCAGGACGTCCCCGACACCCTGGGGGAGGTGGTCGCCCGCCAGGGCCTCGCCCAGCTCCGGGTGGCCGAGGAGGAAAAGTACGCCCACATCACGTACTTCCTGAGCGGCGGGCGGGGGACGGCCTTCCCAGGGGAGGTGGACCGGCGGGTTCCTTCGTTCCTCGCCGATCCCCCCCGGGCATTGCCGGGACTGGTGGGAACCGTGCGGGAGGAACTGGGCGCGGCCGATTTCCCGCTGGTGGCCCTCAACTTGGCCACCGGGGACATCATGGGCCACGCGGCTGAGCTCGCCCCGAAAGTGGCCTGCGCCGAGGCGGTGGACCGGGCGCTCTCGGAGATCCTCGAGCTCGGGCGGGTCCATGGGTACTGGGTCGCCATCACCGCCGACCATGGCCTGCTCGAGGACCACGGCCCGCCTGAGGGCCCGGCGAACACCGGCCACACCACCCATCCCGTCCCGTTCCTCCTGGTGGGCCCACACGGAGAGCGTCCCAACCTGGCCCGGGACGGGATCCTGGCTGATGTGGCGCCCACCCTCCTTGCCTCGCTTGGGTTACCCCGGCCGGCAGCGATGACCGGCCGGCCGCTCGTCGAAGGGAAGGCGCCACGGGCGGAGAAGGCCATGCTCGTGGTCCTCGACGGATGGGGCCTTGGCGGCGAGGGCAGGGTGAACCCGATCGCCCTTGCCCGGACCCCGTGCTGGGACGAGCTATCCCACGGGCCGCTGGCCCGCCTGACCGCCTCCGGGGAGGCGGTGGGCCTCCTCCCCGGTCGGAAGGGCAACTCCGAGGCTGGGCACCTCAACCTGGGGGCGGGGCGCATCGTCCCTCAGGACGAGGTCCGCATCCAGCGGGCGATCGAGGCCGGGACGTTCGCCGAGAACCCGGTGTTCCGCGAGGCCATTGGCGACGCCCGCGCCCGCGGGGGGGCGCTGCACCTTCTGGGGCTCCTCTCCGAGCAGAGCTCCCACGGGTCGGTGGATTACGTGCTTGAGCTCCTCAACCTGGCTCGCCGAGAGCGGCTGGACCGGGTTTACGTCCACCTCATCACCGATGGCCGGAGCACCCCCCCGGGCAGTGCCCCGGAAATGCTGCGCAAGGTTGGGAGGGCAATGGCCGGGATCGGGGTGGGCACCGTGGCGACCTTGGTCGGGCGCGGACTGGCCCTGGACCGAGGGGGCGACTACACGGGCAAAACGCGGCGTGCCTTCCGGGCGCTGGTGCTAGGCGAGGGGACGGCGGTTCCACTCAGCTGAGGCACGAAAGCGGCCATGTTACGCGGCGTCCGGCGTCCCATCCAGAGCCGGACGTTCGTTCTTTCCTTCACCCTTCCGCGGCGGCTTGTGCCGGAGCTTTTCCCAGTGGACCTCGCCCTTCGTTCCGTCGCCCCACTGCACGGTGACGGTGCTGCGGAACACGTTGAACCCAACGATCTCTCCGGTCCGCCCGTCCACCACCACCTGGTCCCCCGGCTTGGGTAGCCCCTGGAGGGCCTCCAGGTACTGCTCGTGCTCGTACGCCAAACAGCACATGAGCCGCCCGCAGACGCCGGTGATCCGGTCCGGGCTCAGGAACAGTTGCTGTTCGAACGCGATCTCCAGCGGGATCGGGCGCAGCTTGCGCAGGAACGTCCGGCAACACAGGGGACGGCCACATGGCCCGATCGTGCCCAGGAGCCGCGCCTCGTCGCGGGGGCCGATCTGGCGGAACTCGATGCGCACCTTGAACTCGGCCCCCAGGTCCCGCAGGAGGTCGCGGAAGTCCACCCGGCCCGGGGCGGAGAAGAACAGGCGCAGCAGACGGCGGGTGAGGTCCAGCTCCGCCCCGGTGAACCGCATCGGAAGGTCCAGCTCGTCCACCTTGCCCTGGGCCCGCCCGAGCAGCCCCTGCGCCTCCTCCGCCCGCGCCTCATGGGCGGCGAGGTCGTCCGCAGTCGCTGGTCGGATCAGGGTGCCCTGGGGCTCCGCTGTCTCTTGGGCTGGGGACTTCAGGACCCGCACCAGCCACAGGCCACGGCCGTCGTCCTCTACCCAGACGTGGCCGGTGCACCCCACCGTCGTCTCCCACGCCGCCGGGTGCACCTCCAGCATCGGGCTGAACTTGCGCACCAAGGCCTTCAGCTTCTCCGCGGCCACAGGGCCACCACCTCCGCAAGGAGCCGCGCGTTGGCGTTGTCCTCCACCTCGCCCCGGGCCAGGGACGCCTTCCGGGCCCAAGAGACCCGGGTGGCCGGGGAGAGTCCGGGCCACGCCTTGTCCGCTTCCTCCATGAGGAACCGGAGGAGCTCCCACAGGAAGGCCGTCACGGTCGCGGCGCCGCCCTGGGCCAGGCGCTCGGCCACCGCCAGCACTTGGTCCGCCGCCACGGCGGAGAGCGCCCGGATAAGCGCCCGGCCCACCGCCCGCCGCCGCACCGGATCGCCCACGTACGCGGAGAACCGGGCCGCCAGTTCCTCCAACGGCAGGCCCTGGGCCTCGTCCTCGGCCTGGGCCCACTCCTCAAGCGGACGGCGGCGTTCGGTCAGAAACGGGGCGAGCTCCTCCTCCCGGTCGTGCGCGAGCCAGAGGAGGAACGCCGTTTCTTCCTCGTCATATCCGGCGGCCCGCAGCCGCGCGGCGTGCACCTCCCGCAGGGTCGGTGCCCACACCACCGCGCAACGGGAGCGCACTGTGGGGAGGACCCGATCCGGGGCCTCGGCGAACAGGAGCAGGGCGAGGTAGGGCGGGGCCTCCTCGAGGATCTTGAGGAGGGCGCTCGACGCCTCTTGGGTGAGCCGTTCCGCCGGCCCGATGATCGCCACCTTGTGGAGGGCCCGGCTCGGGCCGTAGCGTGCCCACAGGAGCACTGCCCGCACCCGGTCGATCCCGATGAGGGCGCCGCGCTCGGAGACCACCAACTGGACATCCGGGTGTCCTTCGGGTGGCCCCCCAAGGAGGAGGGCGGCGCGGGCGCGGGCCGCTGCCTGCCCACCCGGGCCCCAAAACAGCTCGGGCATCATTCCGGCCACGACGGGTAGGGTAACGGGCGACAGATGGGGGCACAAGCCGGGCGGATCGGCCTCGCGGGGTGGCGTTGGACTCTATCAAGTAGAATCTGTCAACTTATTGCCTTGGGAGGTTGCCGTGCCGAGAAAGAAATCGGCGAAGTCCGACCCCGTGGCGGCCAAGCTCTCCTTGTACATCCCCACGGAGAAAGGGGGGACCGAGGTGCTGGCGCGCCTGCGTCGGTTGGCGCGGGACAAGGGTCGGTCGGTCAACTACCTGGTGGTGGGCGCAATCCTCGCTTATCTGAAGCAGATGGAGCAGAAGGCCTAGGCCGACGAGGAGACCCGGTGAAGTCCGTGCGGATTCTCAGTAGGATTTCGTTTTCCCCGTGTTTTGCCGTTCCACGCTTGTAGCGGTTAAGGTTCCCCGAAGCCTCGATGCGGAGGTTTGGGAGGGTGCGATGGGGGATCAAGCGCGGCTGGTGGAGACGCGGGCGATCATCGACCGGACGTTCCTCATCCGGCGCATCACGTTGGGCGCCTTTTGTGGGGTCGCCCTGGCGGTGGTGGGGTTCCCGGGCTTTCCATGGAACCCCCTGTTCGCCGTTCCGTTCGCGTGGCTCCTCCTCACCGTGCCCTTCCAGCGGCTCCTCCATCGGCAGCGCACCCTCCGCGCCCTGAACAATGTCCATGCCGCGTTCTTCTCGGTGGAGATCGTGCTTGTGACGTACCTCGTCCACCGCTTGGGCGGCGTGGAGTGGGTGGGGGTCGTGTTCTACCTGTACACCGTGATGTACGCGAACTTCTTCCTCCCCAAGGTCGCCGGGTACGTGGTGACCGCTCTCGCGGTGGGGGGCTATGCCCTGGTGGCGTTCCTGGAGTATTTCGGGTTGATCCCTCATGTGTCGTTGTTTCCGCTCGTCCGGCCGCCGCACCGCGACCTGGCCTATGTCCTGACCACGGTGCTGGCCGGTGGGATCGGCCTGTACGCCGTCCTTGCCTTCACCGTGCGCGCGTTCGCCGACGTCTATGAGCAGAAGCGGCGGGAGCTGGTCCGGCGGGAGCGGGCGTTGGCTCGGCTCTCGGCGCGGCTCCTGTCCGCTCAGGAGGAGGAGCGGCGGCGCATTGCCCGCCGCCTCCACGACGAGCTCGGGCAGACCTTGGCCGCTGCGCGGTGGGCACTGGCCGGGGGAGATCCCCGAGAGGCGGAGCGCCTCCTGGCCCTGGGGGTGGAGGGGACGCGGTCCTTGGCCCGCGACCTCCGCCCGCCCCTCCTCGACGAGCTCGGCCTGGAGCCGGCCCTGCGCCATCTTGCGGAGCGGTTCTCCGCGTCCGCCGGGGTCGAGGTGGAAGTGGACCTGCCGGGGCAGCGCCTGCCGGAGGCGGTGGAGATCGCCGTGTTCCGGGTGGTGCAGGAGGCACTGGAGAACGTGCGTCGTCATGCTCGGGCCCACCAGGTGCGCGTCCAGGTGGAGGTGGGGAAGGGGGAGGTGATCGGGGAGGTGGAGGACGACGGCCAGGGGTTCGACCCAGACGGCACCGCGGAGGGGCTGGGGCTATCCGGCATGCGGGAGTGGGTGGGGTTGCTGGGCGGGGAGCTCGCCGTGCGCTCCGCGCCCGGCCGGGGGACCCGGGTCTGGTTTCGGGTGCCGCTCTCATGATCCGGGTGCTGATCGTCGATGATCATCCCATCGTCCGGGAGGGGCTTTCCCGGCTGCTGGCGCGCCGGGGCCTGGACGTGGTCGGCCAGGCCGCGGATGGAGAAGAGGGCACACGGCTCGCGGCCGGGTTGGCCCCGGATGTGGTGGTGTGGGACCTGGCGATGCCGGCTGGGGGGGTGACCGGATTGAGCCACCTGAAGCGGACTGCCCCGGGGTGCCGGGTGTTGGTGGTCACCGCCCTGGACGATCCCTGGCTCGCGGCCGAGGCCGCCCGGGCCGGGGCGGACGGGTTCCTGGCCAAGACCGCGTCGCCGGAGGAGTTCATCGCCGCGATCCGCGCCTGTGCCGAGGGACGGCCCGCGTTCCCCTCCGTCCCCGAGCTCTCGCCCCGGGAGGAAGAGGTGTTTGCCCTCCTCGGCCAGGGCCTCGCCAACCGGGACATCGCCGCTCGCTTGGGCATCTCCCCGAAGACGGTGGAATCCCACCTCGAGCGCCTGAAGGAGAAGCTCGGCTGCGCAAGTGCCACCGAGCTCCGGGCTCTGGCCCTGCGCCATCGGGCCTAGTGCGGTTCCCCCATCCCCGATCCCTCCTCCTTGGGCTACCATGAATGCCATGCGCGTCGTGATCGCCGATGACCATGCGCTGGTCCGCGAGGGCATGGCCAACCTCCTCGCTGGGGCGGGGCACGACATCGTCGGCCAGGCGGCCACCGGCCAGGAGGCATGGTCTCTCCTCCGGCGGCTGCGGCCGGACGTGGCCCTGCTGGACGTGGCGTTGCCCGCTCTCTCTGGGCTGGAGGTGTGCCGGCGGGCGCGGAGGCGGCTCCACGGGGTGGCGGTGGTGTTGGTGTCCATGTTCGATGACCCGGCGTGGCGGGCCGAGGCCGCCCGGGCCGGGGCGGCGGCGTACGTGCTGAAGGGCGAGACCCCGGCGTCCCTCCTCGACGCGGTCGAGCGGGCGGCCCAGGGCGAGATGCTCCTGCCCCCCCTTCAGGGCGGGGGGCTTCCCCTCACCGCCCGCGAGCGCGAGGTCGTCCAGTTGATCGCCGAAGGCCACAAGCTCTCCGGGATCGCCCGGACGCTCTCGAGGTCCGTGCCCACGGTGCGGGCCCACAAGGCCTCCGTGATGCGCAAGCTCGGCGTCCACTCCACCGCCGAGCTCGTCCAGGCCGCGCTGGCCCTCGGGATCGTGCGCGTGCCCCACGCCCCAGAGGTGATGAGCGGTGGAGATCGTTAGTCGATATCGGGAGGCGATCGTGCGCGCCCTGGACGAGGCCCTCGCCGTCGAGGGGTCGCTTGGGGTCCTGGTCCGGTACCCGGTGGGGTTGGCCGACCCCGACGGGCGCCCCGGACCAGGTGTCGGGGGCAAGCTCCTCCGTCCGTCCCTGACCTGCTTCGCCTGCGAGGCGCTGGGCGGAGAGGCAACCCGGGCGCTCCCCCTGGCGGCAGCGGTGGAGCTGGTGCACAACTTCTCCCTCGTCCACGACGACATCCAGGATGGTGACGAGCTTCGCCGCGGCCGGCCCGCGGCCTGGAAGGCGTTCGGCCTGCCCCAGGCGATCAACGCCGGGGATGCCCTCCTCGTCCTCGCCGTCAGGATGGCCGGTCGGGCCGCCCTGCCGGCGGAGGACGTGCTGGCCGCGGTGGACGCGATCCTCGCGGCCACGTTCGCCATGATCGAGGGCCAGGCGCTGGACGTGGGGTTCGAGGGCCGGCCGCTCGGGGTGGAGGCGTACCTGGACATGGCTCGGCGCAAGACCGGGGCGTTGTTCGGCTGCGCCCTGGAGTTGGGGGCGATCGCCGCCGGCCGTCCCGACCTGCGGGAGGGGCACCGCCGGTTAGGGGAGGCGTTGGGCCTGGCGTTCCAGGTGCAGGACGATTGGCTCGGCCTGTGGGGGACGCCGGAACGGGCGGGCAAGCCGGTGGGCGGTGACCTCGCCCGGGGAAAACGGTCCTACCCCATCGCCTGGGCGCTCGCGCGCGACCCCTCGCTGGGGACGTTCCTGGCCAAGGGGGCGATCCGGGAGGCCCACCGGCGCCTCACCGCCTTGGGGGCGGAGGAGGCGACCCGGGCCGCGGCCGCAGGGTTCCTGGCCGAGGCTCGCGCGGCGGTGCAGGACCTGCCCTGGCCCGACTGGGCGCAGCAGGCGTTCGCAGCGTTGGCCGCGGCGCTCGCGGCGCGGGAGGCATGACATGGGGCGACCGTGGCGGATGACCTATGAGCTCGGGCGGTACCTCGTGCGGCGGGCTCCGGGCCTGCGGCGGGGGCGACTCTTTCCCATCGTGCTCATGCTCGAGCCCCTCGAGGCCTGCAACCTGCGCTGCGCTGGGTGCGGCCGGGTCCGCGAGTACCGGGAGCACCAGGCCTTCCGGCTCTCGGTGGACCAAGCCCTCGCCGTGGCGGATGGGGCGGGTGCCCCGGTGGTATCCGTGTCCGGCGGGGAGCCGCTCCTCCATCCCGGGATCGCCGACATCGTGCGGGGGCTCGTGGAGGGGCGGCGGTGGGTGTTCCTGTGCACCAACGGCCTCCTCCTGCGGGAGTCGCTTCCGAAGTTCCGGCCCCACGAGCGCCTGTGCTTCGTGGTCCACTTGGACGGGACGGCCCACGTCCACGACGCGGTGACCGGGCGGCCTGGATCCTACGCCGAGGCGATCGCCGCCATCCGCGAGGCACGAGCGCGGGGATTTCGGGTGTGCACGAACACCACCGTGTTCCACGGCTCCGATCCCGATGACCTGCGGCAGCTCTTCCGCACCCTGGTCGGGCTCGGGGTGGAGGGGATCATGCTCTCCCCGGGCTACGCCTACGAGCAGGTAGCCGAGCAGGAGCTCTTCCTCCGGCGGGAAGAAGCGGTGCGGGCGTTTCGGGCGATCCTCAACGGGAAAGACCGGTTCCCGTTCTACGACAACCCCCTGTTCCTCGATTTCCTGCGCGGGGAGCGCGCCTACGACTGCGCGGCGTGGGCGGTGCCCACGTACACCGTGCTCGGCTGGCGCAAGCCCTGTTACCTCATCGCCGACGAGCACGTCTCTAGCCTGGAGGAGCTTTTGGTCCCCCAGCTGTGGCAAAGGTATGGCCCGGGACGGGACCCCCGCTGCGCCGGGTGCATGCTCCACTCCGGGTTCGAGCCGGCAAGCGTCCTCGATGCGCTCGGTCACCCATGGAGGCTCGTGCGGAGGCGGAGATGGTCGTGACCGTGGGGGCGTTGCGCACGGAGCTCCTGTTCGTCCCGGGGCCGCGGCGGGCCCTGGGGGTGGGCCAGGGGGCGGCGACGCGGTTGGCGCGGTGGCTGGCGGACCGCCGGCCGGACGGGGTGTTGGTGGTGGGCTTTTGCGGGGGACTGCGGGGGCACCTCACGCCGGGCGCACTGGTCCTGGCGGACCGGGTGGTGGGCGAGGCCGCGGCGATCCCGGTGGGCGAGGAGTTGGTTGAGCGGGCCCGGGCGGCGGTCCCGGGGGCGGAGGTGGGGGCCCTGATCACGGCGGCGGGGCTCGTGGGGCCGCGGGAGAAGGCGATCCTCGGGATCGAGGCCCTGGGGGTGGACCTGGAATCGGCCCCCCTCGCTCGGGAGCTTTCGGGGTGGGGGATCCCGTTCCTCGTGGTCCGGGTCGTCCTGGACGCCCTGTGGGAGGAGCTCCCCCGGCGGGGGCAGGCCTTCCTCTGGGTCCGGCGGGCCCTGGCCTGTGCCCGCCGGCTCGGCGCGGCGGCACGGGCCCTGACGCCGGTTCTGGAGGGACGGGGATGACCAGGGCCGTGAAGGTGGGGAACGTGGTCCTCGGCGGGGGGAACCCGATCGTGGTCCAGTCCATGACCAACGCCCCCACCACCGACATCCCGGCCACCGTGGACCAGATCCGTCGGCTGGTTGCGGCCGGCTGCGAGGTGGTGCGGGTGGCCGTGCCGGGCCTGGACGCGGCCGCGGCCATCCGGGAGATCAAGCGCGAAGTGACCGTCCCCATCGTCGCCGACATCCACTACGACCACCGGTTGGCCCTGGCCGCGCTCGCGGCTGGGGCGGACAAGCTCCGCCTCAACCCCGGGAACATCCGCGACCCCGACAAGATCCGGGAGGTGGCCGTGGCTGCCGGGGAGAAGGGGGTGCCGATCCGGGTCGGGGTGAACGCCGGCTCGGTGGACGCCCGGTTCAAGGGGCGGGACGGGAAGGTCACGGCCGAGGGGTTGGTCGAGGCGGCGCTGTGGGAGGTGCGGCTGCTGGAGGACGTGGGGTTCCGGGACATCGTGATCTCGATCAAGGCCCACGACGTCCACCTCACCGTGGACGCAAACCGGCGCCTCGCCCGGGAGGTGGACTACCCCCTGCACCTCGGGATCACCGAGGCCGGAACCCCGTGGGAGGGGGCGATCCGGTCTGCGGTTGCTCTCGGGATCCTCCTTTCCGAGGGGATTGGGGACACGATCCGCGTTTCCCTTTCCGGCGACCCGGTGCGGGAGGTGGCGGCGGCGTGGGAGATCCTCTCGACGCTGGGGCTGCGGCGGCGCGGACCGAGCTATGTGGTGTGTCCAACCTGCGGCCGCACCGGGGTCGACATCGCCGGGATCGCCCAAGCCGTGCGGGCGCGCCTCGCTGGGGTGGTGCATCCCCTGACCATCGCCATCATGGGCTGCCCGGTGAACGGGCTTGGCGAGGCGGAAAGGGCGGACTTCGCGATCCTCGGGGGCCAGGGCCACGGCACCGTGTACGCCCACGGAAAGGTCGTCCTCCCCAAGGTCCCCGAGGTCCGCTTGGTGGAGGAGCTGGTGACCCTGATCAGGCGGGAGGTGAAAGGCCATGAACCGTGAACCGTCATCCGTGAACGGCAATTCGTTACGCGTGAACCGTGAAGAGATGCCCCCGCTTGCTGATCACGGATCACGGGTCACGGACCTCGATCGGGCCATCGACCGGGCGGTGGGCTGGCTCCTCGCCCGCCAACACCCCGAGGGGTACTGGTGGGGAGAGCTCGAGTCCAATGTGACGATCACCGCCGAGCACCTGTTCCTGACCCACATCTTGGGGATCGGCAGCCAGGACCTGTGGGGCAAGATCGCCCGCTACATCCTGGGAGGGCAGCGCGCAGACGGCACCTGGGCCAACTGGTTCGGGGGGCCGGGGGACCTCTCCACCACGGTCGAGGCCTACGTGGCCCTGAAGATGGCCGGGGTGGACCCCGACGACCTGCGGATGCGCCGCGCCCGGGAGTGGATCCTCACCCAAGGCGGGGTGGAGCGGGCCCGGACCTTCACCAAGATCTGGCTTGCTCTGCTCGGGGAATGGCCGTGGGACGCGACCCCGATGCTCCCCCCGGAGCTGGTCCTGCTGCCGAGGTGGTTCCCGGTGAACCTGTACACGTTCGCGTCCTGGGCCCGAGGGACGATCCTGCCGCTTGCCATCGTGCGCACCCTGAAGCCGGTGTTCCCCGTGCCGGCCCACGCCCGGGTCGACGAGCTCTTCCCCCGGGGTCGGGCGCGGGCCGACTTTGCGCTTCCCCGGAAGTCGGGGGCATGGGCGGCCCTGTTCCGGGGCGTGGACCGCGGGCTGCGGGCCTACGAGGCCCTTCCGTGGAAGCCGCTCCGCCGAGAGGCGATGAAGCGGGCCGAGGCGTGGATCGTGTCCCGGCAAGAAGCCGACGGCTGCTGGGGCGGGATCCAGCCCCCGTGGGTGTACGCGTTGATCGCCCTCTATGCCCTGGGCTACAGCCGGGAGAGCCCGGTGATGCGGCGCGGCATCGACGGGTTCCGCCGCTGTGCCATCGAGGACGAGAGCGGGTTCCGGCTGCAGTCGTGCATCTCCCCGGTGTGGGATACCGGCCTCGCCATGCTCGCCCTCCAGGACGCCGGCCGGCCGGCCGATCACCCCGCGCTGGTGCGGGCCGGGGAGTGGCTCATCTCGGAGCAGATCTTCGTGGGCGGCGACTGGCAGGTGCGGTGCCGGGCCCGCCCCGGTGGTTGGGCGTTCGAGTTCGACAACGACGTGTACCCGGACACCGACGACACGGCGGTGGTGTTGATGGCGATCCTGAGAACCGATCTTCCGGAGCGCGCCAAGGAGTTCGCCCTTTCGCGGGGCTTGGAGTGGCTCCTCGGGATGCAGTCCCGGAACGGCGGCTGGGGGGCATTCGACCGAAACAACACCAAGGCCTTTGTTCGCCAGATCCCGTTCGCCGACTTCGGCGAGCTGATCGACCCCCCGTCTGTGGACGTCACCGCCCACATCGCGGAGCTCCTGGGGCGGATGGGGTACCGGCCGGGGTTCACCCCCCTGGACCGGGCGCTACGTTACATGTTCCGGGAGCAGGAGGCGGACGGCTCTTGGTACGGCCGGTGGGGGGTGAACCACATCTACGGCACGGGGGCGGTGCTGCCGGCGCTCGCGGCGTGCGGCTTCCCGATGGACGATCCGCGGGTGCAAAAGGCGGCAGCCTGGCTCCTTGGCCGGCAGAACCCGGACGGCGGCTGGGGGGAGGCGGTGGAGTCCTACCATAGCGTGGAACTTCGCGGCCGTGGGCCCTCAACGGCTTCCCAGACGGCGTGGGCCCTGCTCGCGCTCCTCGCCGCTGGAGAGAGGGGGGAGGCCGTGCGCCGGGGCGTGGCCTTCCTCGTGGAGACCCAGGGGCCGGATGGCACGTGGGACGAGCCCTACTTTACCGGCACCGGTTTCCCCACCGACTTCATGATCCGCTACCACCTGTACCGGCACTGCTTCCCGCTCATGGCGCTCGGGCGCTACCGGGGGGAGGTCGAGGCATGAAGATCGAGGTGGCGAGGGTGTGCGGGTTCTGCCCCGGGGTCCGCCGGGCGGTGCAGATGGTGGAGGAGCACCTGGCCAAGGACGGGCCCCTGGCGACCCTGGGGGCGATCGTCCACAACGCCCACGTCGTGGACCGCCTCGCTGCCCAAGGGGCGCGGGTCGTGTGCTCTTTGGACGAGGTCACGGAGCCAGCGGTGGCCATCACCGCCCACGGGGCCGGGCGCGAGACCTACGAAGCCATCGAGCGGCGGGGGATTGCCCTTGTGGACACCACTTGTCCCATCGTCAACCGGGCCCAGGAGAGCGCCCACCGCCTGAGCGAGGCCGGGTTCACCGTGCTCATCTACGGGGAGGCCGCCCACCCCGAGGTCCAGGGGCTCCTCTCCTGGACGGGTGGGAAAGGCCATGCCACGTTGGACCCCGCCGCCGCCCTGCCGGCAACGGATCGCCTGGCCATCATCTCCCAGACCACCAAGGGGCGGGGGGCGTTCTGGGAGTTCGCCCTGGCCGTGCTCGCCCGGCACCACCCGGACCTGCACGAGGTCCAGGTGGTGGATACCACCTGCCCGGAGACGGGCCGGAGGTATCAGGCGGCCCAGGAGTTGGCCCACCGCGTTCAGGCGATCTTCGTCGTCGGGTCGCGCAATTCCGCCAACACCAGGAAGTTGGCCGAGGTCGCCGGGGCTACCGGGGTCCGCACCCACTTCATCGAGTCGGCCGACGAGATCGAGCCCGGCTGGCTTTCTGGCCTGGAGCGGGTTGGGGTGACCGCCGGGGCCTCCACCCCGGACGAGGTCATCTGCCAGGTGATCGCCCGGCTGCGCGGGCTTGCGGAGGGGTGAACCGATGGAAACCGCAGCCACGTCCGTTCGCCTGATCCTCCGCTACCTCTGGTTCCAGGTGGCCACGGAGCGGGCGCCGCAGTTCATCGACATCACCGGGGAGGTGGAACGGCTCGTCCGGGAGTGCGGGGTCAACGAGGGGATGGCCCTCGTGTTCTCGCGGCACACCACCGCCGCGGTGCGCATCAACGAGAACGAGCCCCTGCTCATCTCCGACATGGAGGAGTTCCTGAAGCGGGTCGCGCCTCGCGACCTCTACTACCGGCACAACGACTTCTCCATCCGCGTGCACAACATGACCGCTGACGAGTGCCCCAACGCCCATGCTCACTGTCAGCACCTCCTGCTTGGGGCGGGCGAGGCGGTGCCCATTCAAAACGGGCGGCTACTGCTCGGCCGTTGGCAGCGCATCTTCCTTGTAGAGCTGGACCGGCCGCGGGTGCGGGAGGTCGTGGTCCAGGTGTTCGGATATGTCTGAAGATCTGGTGAGACGGCTGGCGCAGGTCCCGCCGCGGGAGCGGGTCCTGCTTCTTCCCCACTGTCTGCGCCCGAGTCAGACCTGTCCTGGGCGCCCATCGCGGGAGGGGTTCCAGTGTCCCCCAGCCTGTACGGAGCCGTGTGCCATCCGCACCCTGCGCGAGGAGGCCGTGCGGCTGGGGTACAAGGGCGTGTGCGTGGCCCCTGGCGGGGCGTTGGCCCTCCGGTTCGTGCGGGAGACTGCGCCGCAGGCGGTCGTGGCCATCGCCTGCCAGAAGGAGGTCGAGGAGGGGATCCAGGCGGTGGGGGAGCTGAGCGAATCACGGCCGTGGGTGGTCACCGTCCCTCTTTTGCGCGACGGCTGCGTGGACACGGAAGTCGACCTGGAGGAAGCCTTGCGCGTGTTGGGTGCCGGGGGGTTGGGCTGAAGTGTGCCCCAGCACACCGCCGTGTCTTCTCGATCGCCGAACCGGGTAGGACGTTTACCCCGTCACGTTAAGGTGTGGAAAAACCTGTGGAAGAAAATGGCGGGGTGGCGCGGGGCACGGTGGTTATTCCCAAGGCCGGTTTTCGGGACACTTGTCCCATGGGCGTGGGACATCCGGCCCAAGTTTTCCACAGGGCGAGGCTGCGGGGAGGCGGGGGGAGGGCGATGGCCCCTGCGGCGGGGGCGTGGCGGTTGGGCCCGCTCGCGGGCGACCCTTGACCGAGTGTGGGGTGACCGGTATACTATCGGCGCCCATCTAGGGGCATCTTCAGGGAAGGCTGGTCATTGACAAGTGGACAGGGAGCGACGGGAAACCCTATCGGAACTCTTGAGGCTAAATCGAGAGGGTATGATCCCGGCTCAGGGTGAACGCTAGCGGCGCGCCTAACACATGCAAGTCGAGCGATCGGCGTCGGTGAAGTTCCTTCGGGGATGGAACTGACGTACGGAGCGGCGAACGGGTGAGTAACACGTAGCTAACCTACCCCCGCGACGGGGATAACCCCCCGAAAGGAGGGCTAATACCCGATGGTCTTCCTGGAGCGCGAGCTCCGGGAAGTAAAGGCGCTTCGGTGCCACGTGGGGAGGGGGCTGCGGCCCATCAGCTTGTTGGCGGGGTAACGGCCCACCAAGGCGATGACGGGTAGGGGGCCTGAGAGGGTGGCCCCCCACATGGGGACTGAGATACGGCCCTGACTCCTACGGGAGGCAGCAGTGGGGGATCTTGGGCAATGCCGGAAACGGTGACCCAGCGACGCCGCGTGGGGGACGAAGCCCTTCGGGGTGTAAACCCCTTTTCTGGGGGAAGAATAAGGCGGGGAGGAAATGTCCCGCCGATGACGGTACCCCAGGAATAAGCCCCGGCTAACTACGTGCCAGCAGCCGCGGTAAGACGTAGGGGGCGAGCGTTACCCGGATTTACTGGGCGTAAAGGGCGCCTAGGCGGCTCGGTAAGTCGTCTGTGAAAGCCCCTGGCTCAACTGGGGGAGGTCGGACGAAACTGTCGGGCTAGAGGGAGGCAGAGGAAGGTGGAACGGCCGGTATCTACGCATTTCACCGCTACTCCGGCCG